>DYRE01000319.1 GCA_020718965.1 Desulfomonile tiedjei | reverse complement strand
ATCTTATTGAGACTTCATGGGCAAAAATAAAGTCAGTCATCAACAGACCTTTAAGCAGACCGCTCGTGTGGGACGCAAGAAACCATCAAAGCGTTAACGAAAATACAACTCTGTTCAAAGCTCGAATGATTGAATGGGGTGGCGACTCACAAGAAGCTTATTTAGTCCCCAAGGTTCCGACGGCCTAACAGAATTTCTATCAGGTTCATTCCCAACGACTCCTGAATTCCCGTTCTAGCAGCCGCTTTCTCCGTAAAAACAATGGATTCCTCTCCACCAAAAGTCTTCCATGATTTGGAGTCTAGAAAAATGAACGGGATTGGACCACTGGTGTGAACCCTTCGCAACACTGAGGTTTGATGATCCGGGGCTAACAGTATGCGCCAGTTTTCAAAGGCTTCCAGCTCTTTTAGGACTGGTCCGACTACCTTTGAGTCGAAATCCTCTATAGCCTTGATTTTTAGATCCTTTTGACCTGAATGACCGGCTTCATCAGGGGCTTCTACATGAAGCAGTACAAAATCACCTGCCGTTAGAGAATCTATCGCAGCTCTAACTTTGCCTTCATAGTTGGTGTCGAGATATCCTGTAGCCCCCTCCACTTCTATAACATCCAGACCAGCATATTTACCGATACCTCTCACCAGGTCGACTGCGGCTACCACTGAGCCCTTGAGTCCGAATCTTTCTTGTAAGGTTTTAATTTGAGGCCTTTTCCCCTGCCCCCATGGCCACACGGAATTTGCCGGTTTCTGACAGCGCTTCAATCTTCGATGATTAACCGGATGCTTTTCTAGAATTCGCCACGAGTTGATTATCAGCCGAAGCAGTTTGTCGGCGCCTGGTCCTTTGGGAAGATAATGAGCTATGGGTTGTCCAGGGAAATCATGGGGCGGACAAGTTACAATACCATCTGGTCCGTTTTCCCAAATCATGAGGTTTCTATAAGAAACCCCCGGATGAATGTTGAATCCAAAAGACTCAAATTCAATGGCAAGAGCCCCTATCAACTCTCTTGCCTCAGGAGAGGAGATATGATCTGCGCTGTGATCAGCCATACTATAGTAATTGCGATCCAGAGTGACTAGATTTAGACGAAACGCCAGATCGTTATTTTTTAGATCGACCCCCATTGAAGCGGCTTCAAATGGAGCGCGGCCAGTGTAAGTTTCGGTCGCGGAATATCCCATTAGAGACAGAGTAGCGACATCACTTCCAGGAGCCAATCCTTCGGGGATCGTCTTTGAGAGGCCTATAGTCCCGGCTGAAGCCATCTTGTTCATCCATGGCGTTTTGGATGATTCCAGCGATGTCATTTCCATGGAATCGTCAAATTCATCGGCCATGCCGTCGGGCACGATTATGAGATATTTTGTATTAGAATCCGAGCACATTTAGCACCTTCTTAGTTTCCGGCATGCATGTTACCGGTTCTTTAGAGACTTTGATGGCGTTATCCGGATCTTTCAATCCATGGCCGGTAAGTGTGCATACAACTGTTTCGCCTCCAATGAAAAGTCCTTGGGCATTCTGTTTAATTAGACCGGCAATCGAGGCCGCTGACGCCGGCTCACAGAAAACCCCTTCAATAGAAGAAACCAATTTGTAAGCTTCAAGTATTTCTTCATCAGTTACCGAATCGATAAGGCCTCCAGAATCGTCCCGGGCCTGTTCCGCCTTTTTCCAGGAGGCCGGGTTACCAATTCTGATCGCCGTTGCAATGGTTTCAGGTTTTTCAAAAATTCTACCCTGAACAATGGGAGAGGCTCCTTCAGCCTGAAATCCTATCATCTTTGGCAGATTCAGGATCTTACCAGCATCAAAATAGGTTTTGTAGCCCGCCCAATAAGCCGTGATATTACCCGCATTTCCAACTGGCAAAGAGTGATAATCTGGGGCCGAACCAAGAGAATCGCAAATTTCAAATGCAGCCGATTTTTGCCCTTCAATTCGATGTGGATTTAAAGAATTAACAAGAGTAATTGGATATTCTTGCGATATCTGTTTTACAATATTCAAAGCTTCGTCAAAATTACCCAGAATTTTTATTACCTGTGCCCCGTGAATCATGGCTTGCGCCAGTTTTCCCAATGCTATCTTACCTTCAGGTATGACAACAAAAGCTTTGATACCCGCCCTTGCGGCGTAAGCTGCGGCTGAGGCTGAAGTATTGCCGGTGGAAGCGCAAATTACCGCTCTTGAGCCAGATTCTACGGCTCGCGAGACAGCCATAGTCATACCTCGATCCTTGAAGGAGCAAGTAGGGTTAAGACCCTCATATTTCAGGAAAATGTTAATCTTGGGATTGATTTTCTCTGCTAGCCTGGGCGCAGGGATCAGAGGGGTATTTCCCTCCATTATTGTCACTATGTATTTGTCATCATCGAATCTAAAAAAATCAGGATATTGTCTTATAATACCTTTCCACATACTGTCTCTCCATCGTCCCAAGCCCTTTACTTTGATTAATCCTGTTGACCAAGCAATAAACGCTCTTCAGGGCTTAATTCAAACTTTCATCTTCAATTCTGATTATCGTTGCCGGACCACTGACAACATCCAGACTTCCTATTTCTTTTCTTGCCTGCAAGATATCAGCTTCTTTTGCCGAATGAGTTATAAAAACTACGGGAATCGATCCGGATCCAGAAAAAACTCGACGTTTCTGAATCACTGAATGGATACTGATATTATGGTTCGCCATTATACCGGCTATTTTAGATAACACGCCAGGCCTATCCACAGCGCGGATTCTCATGTAATAATTGGTAACCACTTCATTCATGTCCAGAACCGAATCCACAGAAGCCAAAGAACCAGGATACCCGAGAGGTGGAACTCGACCGGAGCTACCAATCCTTTGACTTCGAATCAGTTCGATAACGTCTCCTATTACTGCTGAGGCGGTAGG
>DYRE01000318.1 GCA_020718965.1 Desulfomonile tiedjei | reverse complement strand
GACGTTGAATCCGCCGGACATAATGGCTTCCGGCTACGTAGTGAAGACACTGGAAGCCGCTCTTTGGGCATTTCACAGATCAGGTTCTTTTGAAGAAGGATGCGTTCTCGCTGTAAATCTTGGAGACGACGCTGACACGACGGGCGCTGTTTACGGCCAGCTCGCAGGAGCGTTTTATGGGGAGGACGGTATTTCTGCGAAGTGGCGATCACAGTTAGTAATGAGAGAAATGATCGAGGCGGCTGCCGACACGTTATTCGAGATGAGTGGGAACAGTGATTCTAACTGGCTTTAAGAAGGCCAAAGGTTGACCGGTCCACGCTGCTGAATTAACCAGGAGGATACTGAATTGAATTCTAGGAAGTTAATTGAAGCGGCGCTTGATCTTGACTGCGAACAGTCACTAACTCATGTGGTGACATCTTTCGTAGAGAATTCTGCGATATGTTATGGTCTAGGTCCTGCGGATGCGCTTGATTTGACTCTCTCATCAGAGGAGATCTTCACACATCTTTGCTCCATGGGAAACCATAGCGAAAAAGTCAGAATAACGTGCCGTCATGGAGCATATTTCGTTGAACTTGAATTTCAGTTCAGCGCCGATGATTTCGATCTTTCCGCCTTTAATCTTACGGCATCTCATCGCTTGTCATGTGAGGACCAGGACGACGAAACCGGCCTGCTCATAGCTGCGCGCCTTGTCGACCGTTTTTCTTTTTTCCGAAAGGGCAGTGTCTCCATGCTCGTGATGGTAAAAGAGAAATCCTATCCTCACATTCAGGAAAAAGAAACGCCTCAACCCAGAATTCAGGGAGACCTGTTCATCAGAAAGCCTGATCCCGAACAGGTCAAGTTGTTTGTCCGCCAGGTCCTGCGATATTATGATCCTTGCGTAACCCCGTTGAGCTTTGAAACTCCGGGTAAAGTTGTAGACATGGAAGCCTGCGGCAAGTTTACCATCGCGATCGCCACGGATATAAATGGAACGATTGGAGGGGGGATAGTTTGGACATGGGAGAATGACAGACTGGTGGAGTTTTTCGGCCCTTATGTTCTGGACCGGCATGAGGATTTTTCCTTACCTCAACAGTTGATTGAACACATGATCGGGTCTATCGCAAGAACTTCAGCGGTTGGCGTCATAACCCGATGCGCAAGCCCCGAATTGAGTACCGAATATTTTGAGCCGATGGGCAATTTCAGTTTCATGGGGATAGAAACAGTCAGTTGTGAAAGGACCTGCTACTATCGTCACCTTCAGGAAGATTCCGGAACATCAGTCTGGGCCCATCCTTTGATCAAAAGTTTCCTGGAAGCCGAATATGAACGGCACGTTTTTGCTCGTGAAATAAACACTATAACTGATGAGGGAGAAACGAGTTACCCCAAATCCGTAATAGCTGCGGAAATAGTCAGAGAAGTGGGAACAGCAATCCTGAAGCCTGTCTGGTGGGGCCGAGATCATTCAAGCCTTATCCATGCCTACGTGTCAACTCTGTTGAACGAGAGACTATTCAACATTTTTTTTGAAATTGACTTGGGTCACGCCTGGGAAAGCCATTTTACTCCCGGCCTTTTAGAATGCGGATTCGAGCCGCGCCTGGTTCTTCCTTACGCAGGGGTTAGCGACATACTGATTTTCCAGTACGCCGGGAAAGTTGAGATATGATGAGAGCTTGGGATCCTGAAAGTTTGCTACCCTATTACGTCAGGAAATTTCAACCCTATACTCCCAGCCGCCCCGATCAGGAACTGGCGAAACTTTACCGTTGCGAAAAGATATACAGATTAAACAATAACGAAAATGCCCTCGGCCCGCCCCCTTCTGCCCAGGAAGTCATCCGGAGATTTGAGGCAAAACGTGCAGCGGTTTATCCCAGCGGAGATAGTTATTACCTCCGCTGCAAACTTGGGAAGAAGTTTGATAAAGACCCAGACCAGTTTCTTGTGGGAAACGGAGCTAACGAAGTTATTGGGTTTGCTATTAAGGCCTTCTGTGAACCTGGAGATAACATTATTACCGCTGACGGGACATTTGCCGTATACGAATGGACCGCCGTTTTTTCTGGAATAGAAGCCAGACTAGTCCCTCTCAAAGAGTTCTGCTTCGATGATGAAGAAATGCTGAACCGCATTGATGATCGAACTAAAATCATCTTTATATGCAATCCAAACAATCCTACTGGAACTTACTGGAATTTGGAGAGGCTAAAGCGTTTCATAGAAAGAGTCCATCAAAAGGCGATAATAATTGTTGACGAAGCCTACAGCGAGTTTGTTGAGAAGGATGACTATCCTGACGGCATGGCGTTGATCAATGAATACCCCAATCTGGTCATATTCAGAACTTTTTCCAAGATGTATGGGCTGGCCGGTTTACGAATCGGATACCTCGTCGGCAGCGTTGAGACCGTAGAGGTGATTCGCAGAACCTGCATCGTCTATTCCGTAAATACTATGGCTCAGGAGGCGGCCCTGGAAGCAATTGACGATGAAGACCATGTCATGAAGACTCGGGCTATGGTAAGAGAAGGAAAAGATTTTCTTGAACTTGAACTCAGAAAAATGGGTTTGACCGCCAGTTCTGGAGAAGGCAACTATGTAATGATAAAATTACCTATGGACGATGGCCTGGTGTATCGCAAACTAATGCGCTCAGGCGTTATGGTTCGAACAATGACAGGATTCAGGTTCCCAAACCATATTCGGGTCACTATAGCCCTTCGTGAATCCATGCAGGCGTTATCAAGAAGTCTGGAGAATATTTTTTGATTTTAAAACAACTGATTTAGAGGCTGGCATGCAAGAAAGGCCGATTAATATTGGCTCCACTTTATTGAGACCGGACGCCCCCCTGAAAGTCACGGGCGAGGCAAGGTTTTCCAGTGATTTTTATGGGGAGAATCACATCTGGG
>DYRE01000317.1 GCA_020718965.1 Desulfomonile tiedjei | reverse complement strand
GTGGAGATCCGACTGCTCCGTTTTTGTAGGCAATCCTGTAGAAGGACCACCTCTTTGAGCGTCAACGATTACCGCTGGAATCTCAGCCATAACGCCGTGGGTGATCAGTTCGGTCATTAGAGCGAAACCGGGACCGCTTGTTGCGGTCATCGTCCTGGTCCCAGCGTAAAAACCGCCGAGAACCGCAGCAATGGAGGAAATCTCGTCCTCCATCTGAACAACGCGGCCCCCCTGTTTGGGTAAGTACTTGGCCAGGTATTCCATTATGGGAGTAGCCGGAGTTATAGGATATCCGAAATAGAGCTTCAATCCGGCGTCGATAGCCGCCATGCCAATAGCCTGATTTCCTGACAACATGACCTTGGAAGATATGGTTTTTGTTTTGAAACTCGAAAAAACATTCTTGGAACGATTTAAAAAAGTTGATTTAGCGTACTCATACCCGGCATCAAAGCTCTTCATGTTGACGCTGACGATATGGTCGCCCTTGGGTTCAAACTTTTTTCTGATAACTTCACGAAACAGGTCTGCCGAGATTCCACAGGCTGCGGCAAATCCTCCTAGAGCGGTAAGATTTCGACCTCGAACTGAACCGGAAGCGCTAACGGCCAAATTCCCAAAAGGCATTCCGAATATCTGCGTCCCGAGAGGAAGGATAGAGAGTAGAGACTTATCCTCGGTAACATTTGTGGAGGGATTGTTGTCAAAAAAAACCATGCAGTCCTCGGAAAGAAATGGCACGCGCGACCTGGATTGCTCGTCGTTGAGAGAAATCAGGGCATGCGCTTTCTCTCCCAGTGTCACGATTTCATTAGAACCGATTCTGGAGTTCGTCACGCAACGACCAAATCCCCTTATTTCTGCAGGATAAGAATCAAAACCTAATACTGAATATCCTCCCAGTGACATTGCTTCGTTGATTAAGCCTCCTAGGGCTATGGTTCCATCCCCGGCCATTCCGCAAACTTCGACTGTAAAATCCACTTCGGTCATTTAAAACTCCATCCACCAAGATGTGTTTACCTTCACGCCGCCCACGTCAAATAGGCTTTCCGGCGCTACCATGGCTTCGACTCGGGAACCCAGAAGATTGGATGCGGCTATCCTCCCTAGAGTCGTAGCATTTTGGTAGCCAATGGAACCCCAGTAGGTCCTTAGCGCTGGATGGTAAACCTGAGCACAGTCTCCTGCGACAAAAACGTCCTCGAACCTAGTTTTCAAAAATTCATCAACAAGAATGCCACGATCAATATCCAGCCCCGACCTGACGAGAAATCTGACATCCGGGACTAATCCAAAAAATGCCCCAATCGCTCCAGTTCTGAATGTCATGGAGTTTGTTTCAACCTCCACCAAGTTCTCGTCGATTCGAGTTACTCGTTTGATTTTATTACAATGGATTACTTCTACGCCGTCAGATCCCAAACGTTGGGTCACAGCTTCGTAAATCTGATTACTGAACGGAACGGGCCAAAAACAGTCCTCATTGATGATGAATTGAATCGTCTTTCCCATTTTCAAAAGAGCGCGCGTGAGACTCAAAGAAGTCAAATCTCCCCCTAGCATGAGTATGGAGTCAACGCGTTCCAGCTTGGAAATCCAAAGTCTTGCGTCTACCGGGGTCTTCAGGGTCAACATAAGATCTTCGAACAACTGATAATATTCGGGGATTCTAGGTTTACCTCCTGTGGCTATAATTAATCCATCAAATGAAATAATTTCTCTGTGCTCCAGAACGATAATCCGTTTAGAGAAATCAACCTCTACAGCCTTTTGTCCCAGTCTCAAAAAAATGTCTCTTTCTTTGTAATGGGTGTGAGGCCTAAAGTATAAACTTTCTTCCCCAATTGTCCCGGAGATAAAATCCGGAAGCAGATGGGGAAGATAGCCTCGGAAGGGATCTTTGCTCAAAAGTGTTATTTTTGAGTCGCTACTCTGGTTTCTTAAACTCACTGCAGCCTGGTTGGCGGCCGGGCCATTTCCTATGATCACGAAACTCTGTCGACTCATGCTTCGGTCTCCTCAATCAGGAACCTCTCCACTAGATCTATTCTTGAAACGGAAATGCAATCAACCGGGCACACTCTGACGCATTCTCCACAACGGACGCATTTGGAATTATCAATCACGACGGCGTTTACTTCCGACCATTGACTGGTCTGCTCATAGCCATTGATAGCCCCTGTGTCGTCAATCAAAATGTCCTTGACCAGTTTTATACAATCTCTTGGCGCGTTATCTATACAGTATCTACAATAAATACAGCGATCTATATCTATTTCATAATGCAAATAACAAAGATAGCATCGCTTGGCTTCATCGTGAGACTGTTCTATAGAATAACCAGTCTCCACTTCCGAACAACCTTTGTCCCGGAAACGGTTTTCGACCGGCAGAACAGTTGGAATTTCGACTCTGGGGATAAGATCCCAGGAACGGTCTCGATCGGTAGTTTTAGCATCCTGGATTCGCACAGCCCAGTGCTTGAGTTTCTTGCCCAGCAGATCTCCAGCGATCTTTGCAGCCGCTTTTCTTCCACTTGATATAGACTCTATAACTGTGGAAGGACCAGTCAGGAAGTCGCCTGCCAAGTAAAGACTAGGGGTTGAGGACTGGAACTCGTCGATATCGGCGACTATTACGCCTCTTTTATTCCTTTTTGCAGGGCCTGGTATTGCCTGGGGCGCTTGACCTATCGCAAGAATGACAGAGTCAGCCTCAAGCTCAAATTCACTTCCTGGAATCGGTTCGACGGTTCGACGTATTCCTGGGGATCTCTCAATTGGCCGAGTCCTGAAAAATTCTACGCCCCTAACAAACCCATTTCCATGAACACTTTTGGACTGTGACAAAGATTGAATTCTAATTCCTTCCCGCTTGGCCTCGACAATTTCATCGTGCGTGACACGCAGATCT
>DYRE01000316.1 GCA_020718965.1 Desulfomonile tiedjei | reverse complement strand
ATTCTGTGTAGTGGTTTTGGGCGGCATGGGGTATATCCCCGGCGCCCTAATAGGTGGATTGACCCTTGGGGTAGCCCAGTCTCTGGCAGCCACTTATCTGAATGCCGGAGTCTCTGTAGCGCTTACTTTCATAATCCTGTTCGTCATGCTTGTAATCAGGCCGACAGGCATACTAGGCAAAGGTAACATCGCATGACACGCCTAAGAGATAGTCGAGAGTCGGATGAAATCTAGAGCCGATCGAATTATACTGTTATTATTTCTCCTGGTGTCTGCCGGGTTGTTTTTTGTGCCCGGCTTTGTCGAATCAGAATATTTGTTGCGTTTAATAACAGTAGTGATCTTCTGGGTTGGGATTGCGGGCTGTTGGAACATCATGAGTGGATATACGGGATACATTGATTTTGGTCCGGTCGTGTACTTTGGGATCGGGTCATACGTCAATGCCATCGCCATGACTAAATATTCCCTGGCTTTTTTCCCCAGCCTTTTTCTGTCCGGAGTATTGGCCGCCGTCGTGGCCCTTATCATAGGGATTCCCACATTGCGTCTGAAAGGAGCGTATTTTGCCATTGCCACCTTTGCGTTTGCCGAGGCGATGAAGCAGATCACGCTAGAATTCGACCGCACGTTCAAGGTTTCTTTTTTTCAGGGTAGCGACGGTATAACTTTACCAATTAGTGGGCATGACAACGCATTTTTCTTTTACTGCATTCTTCCCGTGACTTTTCTGGTGATGCTGACTCATTATTTTATAGAGCATTCCAAATTTGGTTATGGTCTCAAGGCGATCAAAGAGACTGAAATTGGGGCTGAAATCAGTGGAGTGAACACTACGGCAATCAAGTTGCGGGCGTATATTACGAGCGCATTTTTTCTAGGTCTGTTCGGCGCCATTGAAGCCTACTGGATAACCTACATAACGCCGTCGGAAGTTTTCAACGTTCAAAAAACAGTGCAAATGGTTATCATGACCTTGTTGGGCGGCATGGGAACATTTTTGGGACCTATCGTAGGCGCAGCTTTTCTAACTCTTTTATCTGAATCACTAGGAACGAGATTTGTCGAATATTACCTCATTATGATCGGCGCAATCATAATCGTAGCGATTTTGATAATGCCGAGTGGAATAATCGGAACATTAAAAATACGAAAGAGACTTCGATTCATATGATTTGCACGTTCGATTCCCAGTTTGTTTGCGAGGCTTTTAAATGGCAGGCTTGAAATGCGACAAAATCAGCATGAAGTTTGGCGCCCTGTCGGCCGTGCAAATGGTCAGCTTTTCTTTAAATCCAGGCGAGATCCTCGGAATGATAGGACCCAACGGAGCGGGGAAAACAACCCTCTTCAATTGCATTATCGGTATTCTAAAACCGACGTCGGGAAAAATTTACCTGAATGACAAAGATATCACCGGCATGAAGCCTCACAAAATCTGCCGGATGGGAATGGCCAAGACGTCTCAGATAATGCAACCGTTCATGGCGATGACTGTTTTTGAAAATGTCCTTGTTGGAGCCCTTCATGGGGCCCAACTCAAGATGGCTAAGGCTAGGACAGAGACAGAAAAAGTCATGGAACTTGTTCAACTAACCGAGCATGCGGATAAACTGTCCAATTCAATCCCTGTACCAGCCCGTCGTCGCCTCGAATTAGCTAGAGCCCTTGCTTCAGGAGCCAACATTCTTCTTCTGGACGAAAACATGGCGGGGCTGAACCCTCACGAAATAGATGAGGCTCTTGTAATTCTCAAAAAGATTCGAGACTCAGGTAAATCTCTGATAGTTGTTGAGCATATAATGAGAGCGGTAATGGGCATTTCCGACAGAATCATCGCCTTGAATTATGGCGCCAAAATTGCCGAAGGTTTTCCAGAAGAAGTTGTCAACAATGAAGCGGTTATAAAAGCGTACCTGGGTGAAAAACTTTCTTCTCTCAAGGTGGCCTGAAACTAACAGAAATGACACAACCTATTTTAGACATAAAAAATATAGATGTTTCCTTCTTTGACGTTCAGGTCCTTCACCAAATAGATTTAAAGGTGTACCCCTCAGAAATTGTCACGGTGATTGGTCCTAACGGTGCAGGCAAAAGCACATTACTGGGATCGATAGTTGGTTTCCACGTTCCATCCTCTGGGTCGATCACATTCAAGGGACAGAATATTACTGGCATTGCTCCAGAAAAAACAGTCCAGTTGGGTATGACCATTGTGCCTGAGGGCGCAAGGGTTTTTACTGACATGACCGTGATTGATAACCTTAAAATGGGGTCTTACATAAAGTCATCTCGTGCGCTCAGGAACGAGACCCTCGAAATGGTTTTCAGTTTTTTCCCACGTTTGCATGAGCGAATGAAACAAAAGGGTGGAACCCTAAGCGGAGGGGAACGCCAGATGCTGGCGATAGGCCGAGCGCTTATGTCCAGGCCTTCTCTTCTTCTCTTGGACGAACCTTCCCTCGGATTGGCTCCTCTTCTCGTAACAAAAGTTTTTGAAACTATTGTCGAGATAGCCGCCACGGGACTCACAGTCCTGTTAGTCGAACAAAATGTCCATTTTTCGCTGGAAATTTCACAAAGAGCGTATGTTTTGGAAAATGGAAGAATAGTAAAAGAAGGTCCTTCCAACGAAATTATGGACAACGACTACATCAAAAAGTCCTATTTGGCGATTTAGATTATTTTTTAATGGGGTTTTCATGAATCCACCCACTTTAAGAGAAGACCAAACTAATCTTGAAATCTGTTTTTTGTTGAACGGAACGGAGACGAGGTTATCAATAAAACCTTGGGAAACGGCTTTGGAAGTCCTTCGTAATCAATCAGGCTTAACCGGCGTAAAAGAAGGATGTGGAATAGGTGAATGCGGAGCGTGCACAATCATCCTTGACGGAAAGGCGGTTAACTGTTGTTTGA
>DYRE01000315.1 GCA_020718965.1 Desulfomonile tiedjei | reverse complement strand
CCCAATGACTTCATTTATACGACTATGCTAATATTCACAATATCGATCAATTCTGAACCGATTTATTAAACTGTCCGGCTTGATTCCAGTACAACCTATTTAGGAGATTAAAAATGCCTGCGCAAGTTTACATGGTAGATCTCTCAGCTTCTTGGAAAAAAAGTGTTCCCGCAAAAGTAGAGGACCTTTTCAATGCGTTGGAACCAAAGAAAATGTTCAAGTCAAAAGATCTGGTAGCTATAAAAATCCATTTCGGAGAGCATGGAAATACAGCCCACATAAGGCCCCAATTTGTTCGTAGAATTGTTGATATTCTGCTGGATTTTGGAGCGAAACCTTTCCTCACAGACACAAATACACTTTACGTAGGATCTAGAATAGAGGCGTGGTCACACCTTCGCACAGCCTATGACAACGGCTTTACAAGGGAAGTCACAGGCGCCCCTGTCATTATAGCGGATGGACTTCGCGGTAACAGTGACGTAGATGTTCCTGTGGATGGTCAGCATGTTAACGTTGCGCACATTGGCGCAGATATTCATTACTCGGACGGCTTGGTTGTAATGACTCACTTTAAAGGTCACGAACTGACAGGCTATGGAGGCGCAATCAAGAACGTCGGTATGGGATGCGCATCGAGGAGAGGCAAGCTTGATCAGCATTCCAACATATCTCCAAAGATCTCAGCAAAGAAATGTATCGGTTGCGGGGAGTGTGTTCCGTGGTGTAGAGGTAACGCCATATCTCTCGTGGGAGAAAAAAAAGACAGAAAGGCGCAGATCAACCCGGAACTATGCGTGGGATGCGCAGAATGTATCCTGACTTGTCGACAGGGGGCTATTTCAATTCAGTGGAATGAATCCATCCCAACGTTCATGGAAAAAATGGTCGAGTACGCCAAGGCTGTGTTAAGCCAGAAGAAGCGGAAAACTGTTTTCATATCCTTTCTTACCGATGTTTCTCCTCTCTGCGATTGCACTCCTTTCTCGGATCGCTCAATTGTGCCGGGCTTAGGAATCTTGGCGTCACTTGATCCGGTAGCGATAGACCAGGCCGCTGTGGATCTGGTGAACCAGGCTCCTGGCAATCCTTTGTCAATCCTTGAAACGGGCCTTGAACCAGGAGCCGACAAGTTCAAGGCGCTATTCCCCAATATCGACTGGAGACACCAACTGGAATACGCTGAACATATTGGTGTCGGTTCAAGGACTTACGAATTGATAAGACTCTAGGTTACCGAGCCGGGCTATTTTTTACGAGTTCATTCAGGATTTTTCAAAATTGACTTTTCCAGCATAATAGTCATCGCTTGGAATCCATACTTAACGTCTCGCATTGACAGACGTGTTGCAATATTGTAAAATATTTATATAGATGGCCCAGTGTAATGTCTTGATTTTCCTTCTAACATCTTCGAACTGTTGGGCTCAGGCTAGGAGAAAGAATGATGTCAAAAATAGCGTTGATCTCGATGCTACTGATACTAACACCCGCTGTCGGCTCTGCTCAAGGCATCCTGGATTCAGTGATGGGACCTGGTGGACTAGGCGTTTGGGGCGGCGGCAATTCGAATCAGTTCAACTATCAGCAGTTTCAGGGTCAGGAACAGGCTCAGCAACCCAGCTATCCTCAGGGAGCCAATCCTTATGCTCAGCCCTCTACCGGTTACGCGCCACCTCAGGAATATGGAGCGCCCCCGACGTATCCCAATTACAGCCAGCAGGGAGTCTATTCTGACTGGCAGAATTACCAGGGACCAGCAGAATCGCCTCAAGGTCCTCCTCCCGTTCGCTACACTGCGCCTCCGCAACAGCAGTCTCCCTATCAGGGTCCTGGCGTCGCGCCTCAAGCGGGTCAAAATCAACAGTTGCGACCTGGACAATACTCCCCTCACACTCAACCTCAGGCTTTTGATGAAAATCTTCCGGCGGGAGCGGTAAGAATCACCACTCAGACTCCAGATGGAACGACAGTCCAATATTATCCACCAGCAGGAGAAGAAGAAAACCTTATGCCTAAGCCTAGACGCCGGCAGGCGGCCACCAAACCCGCCAGAGTCAAAAAACCGGCACAGGAGACTACCTCGACAGCGACAACTAATCAAAACGCCGGAGGGTCTATCGCCATGCCAAGACCTGTTGCGATACCACAAGGCCAGGATCCAAGATCAGGCTGGAATTCTTTCAGCGGGGGGGCGCCTGTAGCTCCGCCAGTTCAGTAAACTAGCTCTTTCATTCGGATTAGCAGGTTCATCCAGGAATCAAACGCACTGATCAAACTTCAGGATTTCCAATACACTCATCGGGGCTTTGTCACTTGACAGAGCCCTGTTTATTTATATCCGGACCCCATCCCTCAAATTACGCTGGTTGACGACATCTTAAACCTGCTGTAATTTGGTGGCGGTAATCCTGGATGTTGACCCTAGTTCATCGGAGTTCATATTCATGTTTGACACCCCCTCCAAAAAAGAGGAATGCGGAATCTTCGCAGTCTATGGAGTAGACAACCCCGCAAATCTAATCTATCTAGGCCTATACGCCTTACAGCATAGGGGGCAGGAGTCTGCAGGGATAGTGGTATCTGATGGCTCTTGTGTTTCAGCCAAAAAAGGAATGGGCCTGATCAGTGATGTTTTCAAAGATGGTTGTCTGGGAAACATGCAGGGGCACATGGGGATCGGTCACGTTCGTTACTCTACTACCGGAAGTTCTTTGTTGAGAAACGCCCAGCCCTTCTTGGTAGAACAAATTGATCGTTTTTTCGCTCTCGGACACAACGGGAATATTGTAAATATATCTAAGCTAAGGCGAAAACTTGAATCATCCGGAGCAATATTCCAGACCTCCACCGATTCGGAGCTTATTGCGCATCTGATATTACATAAAAAAGGATCCCTGGAGGAAAGATTGACCAGGGTTTTTCAGGAACTCAGAGGAGCA
>DYRE01000314.1 GCA_020718965.1 Desulfomonile tiedjei | reverse complement strand
TGTTTCTGGTTTTGGTCATGGTAAAAGATTGCCGACCTGTAATGCCGTCCCCTATCAACAAACTGCCCTCCCTGGTCGGTTGGGTCTACCTGCTTCCAGAAAACTTCCAGCAGTTGTGAATAAGTGATCCTGGATGGGTCATAAATTATTTCTATTGCTTCTATATGTCCTTTTTCAGCGTAATCTTCGTACGTCGGGTCTTCTTCTGCCCCACCTGTATAGCCGCAAAGAACGCTGAGAACGCCGTCGAGTTTTTCAAACGGCGGCTGCATGCACCAGAAACAGCCGCCGGCAAAGGTTGCCTTGGCATAATTCGGCGAAGCGTTTGCAATTGCGCCCAAGAAGATAAAAAGAAACAAACTAGCGAGTGAATATTCTAATATTGAACTCATCATTTCACGTTCCATTCAACTGATTCGCGCCCCTGCTACACTCCGGCGTCCTGTAATTAAGTTTGCCTACGAACAGGCAACTTGTAAATAGTCGATTATCCCTCCGTTGAGAAAGGCTCCACCAACATGACTTCCGGTATCTTCGCCAAATCTGCAAGTTCCTTCAGGGAAATAATTCCAACTATCATTTTTCCTGTTGAAGCCCTGAACGTTATTTTGAATCCTATCTCTTCGAGTTTCTTTATGATTTCGTCATTGGAACGGCTCAGCCAGATCTGAACATTCAATTGACCGTCCTTAATCACAATTTTTCCTTTGGTGAAATTTGACGGCATGTCTTTCATGGCTAGCAATTCCTGGAGCCCTTTAGAAAATTTGCTTGTAGAATTCTGGATTTGTTTTTCTTCATTCACATAAGCCATTTGCCTGTTGTGACCGGTCCTTGGCGACGGCGAAGCCGCTGTTCCAAAACCGGGCAGACCTCCGCTATTGCCGGAGCCTGAACGACCGGTTGCTGTCGGGACAGCGCCGCCCACCCTCATGGACCCTCTCAAAAGTTGTTTTGGGCTTGGGCCGAAAACGCCTTCTCTGCTGACTCCTTCAGCCAGTTCCACTGGAACTGTAACCTTTACAGGCTTGCCACCCATGGTCACTATGGTGTCCTCAACCGCCACAAAACTGGTGAACTGTGTCATAATCTTGTGTTCCAGCGCCACTTTGACTATTGCTTCCTTCAACTTTTCGTCCGGGTTCCCTCTCTGGACACCCATAAGGTCCTGATCGACCAGCTCATCCACTTTAGAGCGCGCCCACAGACTTGAAATTGAGCCGTTCGCTGATTCGGCCTCGGGCAGATCAACTGTCAACTCCTGCTCGTAAGGCTGGCCCGATTGAAGTCCCAGGATCTTTATTGTACCTTTGCCGGGTTTGGTGTACCTGGCTTTAAAAATCAAAGGTTTGTGTGACCATAAATCACCGACTGATGTTGGAAATATTTCTTCCAGGGCCAGTCCCTCAGACTTTGTCGAAACATCTGTAAGGACAGGCGCGTCCATTCTTCGGTAGAATTTTCGGGCTACATCTTCTGATGAACTATTGAGAAAAATGTAGTCCACCTCCCCACCACCTACCCTCGCAACGTTGTCCAGAAGGAATCTGTTAACCGAGTTCCCAGCGCCAAAGGAAAACCACCTGCTTTTGTCGTGGAGTTTTTTGACCATTTGTATGACTTCAAAATCATTTCCAACTAGGCCGTCAGTCATGAAAGTTACTACACGAAGTCGATTCTCAGGAGGCTTACGACTAAGAGCCTCCCAAATGGCTGATGTCATGCGCGTGCCACCAGATGCCCTCAAAGATTGAACATATTGAAGCGCCTTTTCAACTGTCTCAGGAGTGTTTTTCTTTGGAGCCGAGAAAAGAGCCCGGGTAGTGTCATTGAAATCGATTATGTTAAAGGTGTCGTTTGGATTCATCCTTTTGATAATGTATCTTACCGTCTCTTTAGACTTTTCAAGGGGAGGGCCCTGCTGGGAACCGGAAATATCGATGATGAAAATCAATTCCCTCGGCGCCGCCTGCTCCGGCGTGATTCGCTTTGGAGGAATCATCATGATCATTACATAACCGTGTTCACCATCCTTATGACAGATGTAACCTGATTTGATCTTGTCCGCCGCCACAGTGTATTTGAGAACAAAATCCTTATTAGGAATCTCCTTTTTGTTTTTCAGAGTGACCGTCGCATGATTTTCATTTTTTCTATCTATGTCGACCTCATGCAGAGATGACTTTAAGTTTTCTATTGGAACACCTGCGTCTATTGAAACCGAAAGGTCTATGTCATGACCCGCCCGTAAACCTTCTTCAACCACTGGTGGGGTTATTCGGCTAGCGTCAGGGACTTGGGATGTGTCCTGAGCCCATCCGGTTCCCTGACTCCCTGTCGACAGACCTGGAATAAATCTGGGCGCCACCACCATCGGGAAGACAAATTGGAAAGCCCCATCCTCGTAAGTCAGCGTTTCGACATATCCGATGGTGATTTCCACTTTCTGCCCAGGCATTATATTAGCCACAGACTGTGTGAATATGTTTGGCCTTTCCTGGTCCAACAGGGAAGCTAAGCGTCCCTGATCCCTAGCGGCCTCGTAGATCTGTTTTGCTTCTTCTCTCCTCTTTATTACTCCACGGATCTCCTTGCCCCCTACTTTCATGAGCATTTGGTCCACAGCGCCGCTGGAGGAGAGGGGAAAAGTATAAATGGCTTCAATTTTTTCCGGGCGAGCGTTCTGGAAGATCTGTTTGACTTCGACTCTTGCGATAAAACCCGAAATTGCAACTTTAACGGACGTGTGTTCGAGCGGGCACTGGTTAACGGACTTACCGTCCGGTTCTATTATTGTCAACTGTCCCTGCCCGAGAGTAGCAGCGATACATGTTGACGCGAACAGCGTCAAAAAACAGCCAAAAATAAGCGGATAAAGCAACTTCGGTTTCCAAATCTCTAAACAGTTCATGGGTGTTTGCCCCTTTCTGTCGTTTTCTTAATCAATTCG
>DYRE01000313.1 GCA_020718965.1 Desulfomonile tiedjei | reverse complement strand
AATCACAACATACTGTTAGTATTAATAAAACCTAACCTTGCTATCTACTGGTCAGAAAGGTGCGTGTTGCGTTTAGCAACTAGAATAGGCCAAAACCCAGAGAATCTTCATCTCCTCGCCGAAAAGATGACCTAGGCTCTACAATTAACGCCTGTTGCAGTTAGCAACAAAGGTAATCGTCAGCAACAGTTAAAAGGCCTGTCCATGACTAAGTTTTCTGCTCAGATCTGACCGTACCCGTGTGCGGTCTCCAAACGTTGCTGGTCACCGACAATAAGTCTATAATGAGGCGCTGGAGCGCCATCTGGACGATGGAGGACTGCTAAGTATGGGATTCTTCAAGAAAAGTCAGGAAGACCGGCCTTCAATTCCACAGGAATTGATAGATCTCAGGTCGGCTATAAATTTGGCCGCATTGCCGGAACACGTTGAATCAGTTGTGGCCAAGGAACTCGACAGGGTGGAGAAGACAGATCCGTCAGCCGCCGAGTACTCTATAGGATTGAACTACATTGAATATCTCCTTGCGCTTCCCTGGAACAAGTATACAAACGACAATCTTGATCTGGGAAGAGCGAAAACGATTCTGGAACGTCAGCATTATGGGCTCCAACACGCAAAGGAACGCGTGCTGGAATTCCTGGCGGTCAGGACGCTAAAGAGCCAGATGGGATCTAGAATCCTGGTGGTTGATGATGAAGAGGTGGCAAGAGAAAACATACAACGGGTAATTCTTAAAGAAGGCCATCATGTCCAGACTGCGAGTAATGGAGTGGAAGCTCTTGAGAAGGTTAAAACTGAGGAGTTTGATCTGATAATTACAGATCTGAAAATGGATCAGATGAACGGGTTGGAGCTTCTGGAGGCCACAAAGAAGGCTGGTTCACGGACTGAAATCATGCTTGTGACCGGGCACGCAACGGTGGATTCAGCAGTAGACGCTTTCACAAAGGGGGCTTCGTATTATCTCACAAAACCGTATAAGTTGGATGATTTGAGAGCAGCGGTTCGAAAGATAGTCGAGAAAAGGCAACTTGCCCAAATAACGCGTGGCCCTATTTTGTGTTTCTCTGGCCCCCCTGGTACGGGCAAGACTTCGATTGGCCAAGCCATAGCCGAGGCCATGGAGAGAAAATTCGCCAGAATATCAATGGCGGGATTGAGAGATGAAGCTGAATTGCGGGGACACCGCAGGACGTACGTCGGCGCTATGCCGGGAAGAATCATCGGTGAGATAAAGAATCTGGGGCTTAAGAATCCGGTTTTTATGTTAGATGAAATTGACAAGATCGGGCAGGATTTTCGTGGAGATCCAGCCTCAGCGCTTCTGGAAATTTTGGACCCTGAACAGAATAGAAATTTCCGGGACCATTACCTTGACGTGCCGTTCGACCTTTCGTCAGTAATGTTTATTGCCACAGCCAACGTGGTGGAAAATTTACCGGCTGCGCTTTTGGACCGATTAGAGGTGATCACATTTTCAGGCTACACTGAGCAGGAGAAAATGCGAATCGCTCATCACTTCCTGATACCAAGACAGCTAGATCAATCAGGGATTTCGGGACAGTGGACACAATTTACCGATGAAGCTGTATCACTAATTATCAGGGATTATACCCGGGAGGCTGGACTGCGAAACCTGGAGCGTGAAATAGCGAATGTGTGCAGGAAATTGGCTCTTATATATCTGCAGGAAGGCAAGGACGGTTTACCTTCCGTGGTTGATGCGCCACTGATTCCAAAATTTCTCGGCCCACGACGTTACCGGCACGAAGTAGCCGAAGCCGCAAACCAGATTGGTGTAACAACAGGACTTGTATGGACGGAATTCGGAGGAGAAATAATATTTGTAGAAGCTGCCAGGAT
This sequence comes from Desulfomonile tiedjei, assembly GCA_020718965.1. Classification (GTDB taxonomy): domain Bacteria; phylum Desulfobacterota; class Desulfomonilia; order Desulfomonilales; family Desulfomonilaceae; genus CAJBEZ01. The sequence goes on along the minus strand of DYRE01000313.1, from coordinate 1,092 downwards.
GAAAGGATCCCAACAGTTGACGCTTACCGGTTCCCTGGGAGATATCCTCCGGGAATCGGCGCAGACCGCCCTAAGTTATGTGCGTAGTAATGCGAGAATTTTAAATATTGATCCGGATTTTTTCTCAGAAACGGATATCCATATCCACATTCCAGCGGGGGCAATACCTAAAGATGGCCCCTCCGCCGGAGTGACTATTGCCCTTGCTCTCATATCTCTGCTAACGGGCCGCCCGGCCAGACGTAGCGTCGCTTTGAGCGGTGAAATAACCTTGAGTGGCAGAATACTTCCTGTCAGTGGTATCAGGGAGAAGAGTCTGGCAGCCCAAAGAGCAGGGGTAAACACTGTTGTATTTCCTGAATCCAACAGTGTGGACATTGAAGGCCTTCCAGATCAAGTGAAAAACGGACTGGAGTTTGTCATGGCTGGGGACATTTCCAGTATTGTTGATCTCGTACTGGACGCTGTTGAATGAACAAGGATTGGTCATGGTATCCTAATCAAACGGTTAGTCGTTTTAATTTCGCTCTCTAATATGGAGCGTTTCCATCATTGAATGCGTTGAACAAGCGTAGCGCGTAATCTGGTCTGACAATCGGCGCACCCAATAAATACTCAAGAATATCAAGCATCATCAAATTGTCCAAAGGCGCCTTGTCTTTAAACTGCGTCACGCAATGCTCATATCCGAAACAATCGACATGAATGTCTCTAGCGGATTTCAGGAATTCCGTACATAGAATTAAGTTTATCCAGCGTGTTATTCCTCTTTGCTTTATATTTAAGAGACGACGTATCAACAATATTGTGAAGCTTCTCGCTTATCATTAAAAGATCTTTAGCGCCAAATCTGTTTTGTGGAAATTGAAGACTTGTCTATTAGCTAAAGGGTCTCAGATATTGTTAACATTTCTGATCCAAGATATACTATTTTTCTTGATACGAAACGTTCAAACCGAACTAAGAGGTCTTTGGGAATACAGCAAGATTTTTGATCGAATGTTCAAAAGGTTTTGCAGAATTTCTTGTTGAGGTAGATCCATGAGTTCGTCCATTCTGTTAGGCATTACCGGAGGAATCGCCGCGTACAAA
>DYRE01000312.1 GCA_020718965.1 Desulfomonile tiedjei | reverse complement strand
AAGCGCACCGGGGCCGGACCTGTTCCACCTGATGATCTGGATATATATCCATCGCCATATCTTGATGGAATTCTGAATCTTCAGGGAAAAGACACTGCAATTCTCCTCTCATCACGAGGCTGTAAACACGCATGCCTTTTCTGCATGACTCCAAGTGTTTGCAATGGCCGTATCCGTTATCATTCAGTAGATCGGGTTGTTGAAGAAATGGATTTTCTTACTCGGAGGGGAATTCAAAGATTCTGGTTTGCCGACCCAAACTTTACCGAGAATAGAGAACGGACTATTAAGCTTCTTCAAGAAAAAACGAAACGCGGTATCTCTACCCCGTTTTGGTTTCAGACTCGTTCAGACCTTGTGGATAGTGAACTTTTGGAATATTTGAAAGAGGCTGGAGCAGACACCGTAGCTTTCGGACTGGAGTCAGGTAGTCCTGAGGTTCTCAGGAAAACAGGGAAAGGGATATCTCTGGAAAAAGTCAGGGAGAATATAACTTATGCCCAGTCAATTGACCTTGCAACCGAACTTTTCACTATTTTTGGGTTGCCTGGTGAAACAGTGGATGACGCGAGAGCTACAATTAATTTTGTAAAATCACTTAACATTCCTATTGAATCAAATTCCGGTTCACAACAGATGCAACTTTATTTCGGATCGTCCTATGAGAAAAACCATCCCAAATATGGTTTCTATCCCATCCAAAAATGGAGACCAAAGTATCTTTCAACAGGGGACCAATACGAAACACAGCGAATGGACTTTGCCGGGATCAGGAAGGTCAGAAACCTTTGGGCTCTCGCAAATGAACAACTTGGTCGGGACGTCTACTATAAACAAAGAGTTTTTGAAATTCTGGACTTTTTGCTGAGTTCAAGGGAAGATCTGATTGAAGAGCCGGAGTATTATGTTTATGGGGTTCTTGCATCAAACGCTATCGAGGAATTCGATCTTCTCAAGGAGTTTCTTCTCGGATATCGGGATTTGTTGAAGGATCCTGAAGCTATACAAGATCTTATCTCTGGTCTCACTTTTTTCCATGAAACAGATGAACCGTCCGGACCCGATGACAGAATAATTTTTGATTCCAGAAGCTACATGGGGAAAGTCCCCTTTACCGGAATATCAGGGAAATATTGGGATATCCTTTTAGGCCGAGGCTTGTTGCTGCCCTCGTTTGAAAAGGGTCTCTTGGGAGTCATAGCGGGACAGGAGGTCAAGTTTGAGTTTAGCTTTCCCGGTGATTATCATCAAGTCGAGTTGCAGGGTAAAACTGTTGAAATTCACGCAAAGGTCCACAAGATCTTCAAAACTTTTCAGCCTCAAAAGATTGAGGATGTTCTATCTTTGTCGTTTAGAAATCATTACGACTTTCCTGATCTGGATTTCCTTAAAACAGAAAATGAGATCCTATACTATCTTTGCCTCAGAGACGCCAATCCCCAGACACTGTTAAGGACTCCGGGGCATTTTTTAGCCCTGGCTCATATGTTTGCGAAACTTGGCAAGCTTGAGAGAGTGAGGGAGTTGGCGAGTTTGATTATCGGGAAGCCCCACGCCTTGAATGCCATAGCTGATACACTTTCCGCATCTGGAAAGTACGATCTAGCTCTTGATTATTATGAATCGATATCATCGGCGGCGCCTTCGACCCTTCTTAAGAGGGTGCGCATCCTCTTGAAACTGATGCAGCCGGAAAAAGCCTACAGACTTCTTAAAAAAGCCCCGTCCTCGCAGGAACTGGACTATCAGGAAGCCATGTTTGAATGTCTAAAATACATCGATTCAGAATCTTCAGACCTTTCTTCTCTTTCGAATCATGTGATGAACCTGAGAGTTCTAGCGGCAATAGACAGGGAATTGATACCTAAGCCAGGAAGACGGCGCCCCAAACCCATAGTTCACGGGGGATCACGGTTCAGCCAATGATGGTGTATTTAGTTCGAAGAGGTGATTTCTTTTTTGACAACTACATGCTTCGAACCCATAAATCAATTTTTGGCCAAGATTCCTATGCCCTTTGGGCTTTTTTCCTGGGGTAGCCTTTCGATAGATTTAAACCAGAAAACTTTGTCTTGGAGTAACAAAATATGGGCGGAAAAAACGAAAACAGCGAAAGCATGGTAACCTATCACAGGGAAGGTCACGTCGGTTTCATAACACTCAATAGAGCTAAAAAACGTAATGCCATGAGTCTGGGGCTCTGGAATAGCCTTAATGAGGCAATCTCCGAAGCGGAGGAAGATTCAGAAAGTCGGGTAGTTGTACTCAGAGGAGAAGGAAAGTCTTTTTGCGCCGGCCTAGACCTAAGTCCGGAAAATGACCTCATAACGATGATCACGGGAAATCCATCGGCAAACCAGAAAATGGCTTTCTACAAAGTGGTAAGACGCATACAAAGTTACCACACCAGGCTGGAAAAACTCTCCCGACCTAGCATAGCGTTCCTTCATGGGCACTGTCTGGGAGCGGGACTTGAACTGGCATTGTGTTGTGACTTCCGGATTTGTTCCGCTGAGACAGTTTTTGGATTACCTGAGGCTACATTGGCTATAATTACAGATGTGGGGGGGCTCCAACGCCTACCCAGAGTCGTGGGACAGGGACACGCCAGGGAAATAGCTTTCAGGGGTAACAGATTTGAAGCCCAGCATGCGCTCGCCATTAATCTGGTTAATCACGTTTATCCTGATCAGGAAACAATGAACATTGAAGGTATGAAAATGGCCTTTGAAATTGCGGCCAATCCTCCGCTCGCGGTCCAGGGAGCAAAGGACGTTTTTCTTTATAATCAAGATGTTCCAATAGATCGGGCGCTGGATTTCAATGCAGCGAGATCATCAATGATAATGCCTTCGGAGGATATTTTCGAGGCTTTCGCAGCGTATATGCAGAACAGAAAAGGAAACTTCAAAGGCGCTTATACCACTGTGCAGTCTAACAAGGAATTCTCAGATAGGGGAAATTCGTT
>DYRE01000311.1 GCA_020718965.1 Desulfomonile tiedjei | reverse complement strand
GAATCACTTGCCTCGTGAGTTGTCCGGTGGCCAGCAACAGCGAGTGGCGATAGCTCGAGCTCTGATCAACAAGCCTCGCATAATTTTTGCCGATGAACCCACCGGAAATCTCGATTCAAACTCAGGGGAGGAAATCATTCATATATTCCGCCAACTCCACACAGATGGCGTAACAGTTGTTGTCGTAACTCATGATATGGACGTAGCCCTTCAAGCCGAAAGAATAATTCAGATGAAAGATGGCAGAATTGCAAGTGACGTGGCTAGGGCTGTGAATTTGGAGGAGGGCGTCGGATGAGGCTACTACGCATGAGCAAACAGGCCATTAGGGCTATGGCGGAAAATAAGGTCCGGACTTTCCTCATGATGCTGGGCGTTATAATAGGGGTCGCAACGTTAACCGTAATCACATCGGCAGTGTTGGGCGCACGAGCTGAGGTTATGGGCAAAGTTGAAAAATGGGGGATAGATCAGATCAGTGTCATGGCTGGGGCCGGCAGAAAGCCTGGAGTTCCACAAACGGTTCCCACAACCTTGAAAATAGAAGACTCCCTGGCGATGTTATCGGAAATTGAAAACGTGAAGGATGTTAGTCCGCAGATCAACCGAAGAGATTTTCCAGTGAAGTACGCCGGCAATAGTATTTACGGAGTGCTTATAGCGGCTAATCCGAATTGGGGTGATGTTTGGAACACTAGAACTGAAATGGGGCGCTTCCTTTCTGATGAAGACGCAGGGAGACTAGCCCGGGTCGCGGTAATAGGTAAAACGGTACAGAGAGACCTGTTCGGGAATGAAGACCCTGTTGGGAAACAGATCCTCATCGGGAACAATCCATTCGAAGTCATCGGGGTGCTTGAGGCAAGAGGAACTTCACCTACTGGGCTTGATATGGATAGCCGAGTCGTAATACCCCTCTCAACCGGCCAAAAACGTGTATTCAACCAGGATTACCTGTTCATGATAAAAATTGTTTTACACAGTTCATCCACGATGCCTCAAACAGTTGACGATGTTCGAGCCCTCCTTCGGGAACGCCATAATCTTCAAACTGGAGTGGAGGATGATTTCACAATTGTTACCCCGAGTCAGATCATGGCGATTGCATCCAAGCTTTCAACAATTTTCAGCGTCTTCCTCATACTGGTTACAGGCATATCACTCACTATTGGCGGAATAGTCATCGCAAACATCATGTTCATAGCCGTTAACGAGCGAAGACAAGAAATTGGTCTGCGAAGAGCTGTTGGCGCCACGCAAAGAGACATTCTCGTCCAGTTTCTGATGGAAGCTGTCAGTATCGCTACAACAGGGGGCATAATTGGAGTCATAGTAGGTCTTTTTGGGCTAAAAGCCCTCTCAGGCATCATCAAATTGCCGACCGCCCTGATGTGGGAATCGATCGTTCTCGCTCTATTGAGCGCAATCCTTGTAGGACTCGCCGCCGGGATTCAACCTGCAAAAAAAGCGGCAAGCCTGAACCCGATTGAAGCCCTGAGGTAGGACCGAATGCGCCCCCGGTTCTTTCGTGGATTCCGGATTGCCATCAAGTCCCTGATGGGGCATCCCTTGAGAGTGATTCTGGCTGTAGTGTCGATATCGATTGGTGTGGCGTCGGTCATTGTGATGGTTGGAATCGGGAAAGGAGCGGAAGAGGAGGTCTATAGAAAAATCGAAGGAATGGGAGCAAATCTTATCGTAATCAGCGCTGGGCAATCCAGAGCGGTCAAGGGCAGCGCGGGACAACTTGGAATTATGACGACACTGACGCAAAAAGACTCCACAGCGATTGCTGAAGAATGCCAATTGGTAAAACGAGCCACCCCCGTCCACTCCAAAAAAATGACGGTCAAATTCGAAAATATAAGCTACAGCACCAGAATTATCGGGGCCTTACCTTCAATCCAGGAAGTTAGAAACATTTTTATCCAGTCAGGCGAATTCTTCGACGAAGACGAAAACAGACTCATGGCTCCCGTCGCCGTAGTAGGTCCTACGGTTGCCCACACCCTTTTTGCGGGTCGAGATCCCGTAGGTGAATCGATCAGAATTGGAAAGGTACTCATCAAAGTCATAGGCGTAACCACTTCAAAAGGCGCCGTTTCAGGAGAAGATGAGGATGACCAGATTCTGGTTCCTTTACGAACAGCTATGAACAAATTAATGAACGTGAACTATTTAAGCAACATTTTTGTCGAGGCTGGTGAATTCAGCGCTATCCACGATGTCGAAGCGAGAATCCGCTCACTCCTGAGAGAGCGCCATCGCTTGCCTGAGGGAAAAGATGATGATTTTACCATACAGAATCAGGCTGATGTGATCGAGGCTCAAGGCTCCGTTGTAAAAACATTCAGTCTTCTGGTCGGCAGTATCGCTATCATATCCTTGATGATCGGGGGTGTCGGCATATTGGGCGTGATGCTTCTCTCCATCAGGGAGCGAGTGAGCGAGATTGGGATCCGTCGAGCGGTGGGAGCGAGGCGTAAGGATATACTCGTTCAGTTCCTGGTTGAATCTTCATTCCTTGGGGTGGTTGGCGGAATTTCAGGGCTTTTGCTTGGATTGGGAGGATCTGTCGCGGTAAAATATTTTTCTGGAATGCCTGTGATTCTGGATCCTAGTTACGTTGTTCTCTCGCTCGTTTTTTCAATTGCTACTGGGCTCATCTTCGGCATTTATCCTTCGTGGAAGGCCGCCCGACTCGACCCCATCGAAGCTTTGAATACCAAAGCCTGAGCTTTTCTCCCGCACATCAACCAAAAGCGCCAAATATTAAACACCCTGTAGCCGCAAAAAATTCCATAAACTGTATCCAGAACCTGGCGCTTTGTTAAATTTTCTTGACATTTACGCTCAAACTCCGAATAGTAATTATGTTATGAATAGTCATAGCTTGATTATTAACCGAAACAGCCAAAGGAACCCGGCCGAGTTCGCTATCCTGGGAGCTTTGCTAACGCTGGGAGCAGTCCAC
>DYRE01000020.1 GCA_020718965.1 Desulfomonile tiedjei | reverse complement strand
GTCTAGCGCAGTGTCTCGCATCAGAGGGCAAATTCTCTGAGGCCAAAAATCTTTACCTTTCAGCAATTTCCAGATTCTGTTGTTTTTCTAAGTATAATCCAGCGTTAAAGCTTGACATGGCTGACGCGCTCGAAAATCTGGCTCTAATAAGCAGATCTCAGGGAGATTACGCTGACGCAATCAATTATTTGCGGAAATCTCAGAGAATTTATCAGTCTCAGGAAAATATTCCGGTGGAAAAGCTGGGTCAAACCCTCCTAGTTTTGGGAGATACTTACGGTAAATTGGGAAAACCTGAGCGCTCGCTCAAATTCTACAAAGAGGCGTTGGGTGTTTTTGAAAAGCACATGGACGTATCTCCCGTATCGCTAGGGTTGGTCATGAAGGGCTTGGGGGATGTGTACCGAAGCAAGGGCAATCTCCAAATGGCTTCCAACTATTATAAGCAGGCTGTTACTCAATTTGGCAAAGTATCTTTTGTGGGACGGCCACTCTTTGCGGAGACTGTGAACTCACTGACAGATGTCTATAGAGCAATGGGTAAGGATTCTGAAGCCGCACTTCTTCAAACGAAATTTGTTGCCATGAATTGAAATTGAATTCCATGAAGCAATCTCAATTAAAAGGATTAGGCAATCTGTCATCCATAACCACGGGGGCTATTCATTTAGCAGGCAAGGTTACCTCGAAATATTTTCGACAAGATCAAAATCAAGTAGATTTGTTTCTAAGTTGTCGACACAGTCTGGAATGATTCAGCCGAAAATATAGATCTCCTCTGAAAAACCTGTCCAAAAAACTAATCTGAAGATTTTCACCCGTCTACGAAACTCAGTTTACAAGAAGGCCGGAATTTTAGTACGCTACCTATATGTTGATGACAACAGTAAAGATATATCTGACCTCGTGGTGAAATTACTTGACTCTGACACTGTCAATAAGATTGACTATCATGACATGGCTGCGCATATTGATAACGAAAGCGGTCAAAACATGATCGTTTGAAGTAATTGCGAAAGGCCCACGACGATGGATACAAAAGACGATTTGCAAGCGACAAATTTCCCTGACGCCAAAGAAATAGAAAAAGAGATCAATGATTTTCTGGCAAACAAGTATGGCAACCGGATAAGGATCATGGGTACGCAACTAGGGCCTTGGCCAGGGGTAGAGGAATCTGGGCAGGGAATGGACGTATCTCAGGATACCAAATCTCCGAGCGTCCGGTTTGAGATGAAACCGGCGGAACTTCATGAGTATCTCGACAGGTTCGTGATTCGTCAGGATAGAGCTAAAGAAATACTGGCAACTAAAATTTGCACTCACTTCAACCGCATTCGTTATTTCCAGGAACATGGGGATACTTATGAAAGAGAGGGTATTGGCAGGATCAAGAATAACATCATTCTTATCGGTCCTACCGGTGTTGGCAAAACATATCTTATCAAGCTCATAGCGCGTAAAATTGGGGTTCCATTTGTTAAAGGCGACGCTACAAAATTTAGCGAAACCGGATATGTCGGTGGAGATGTCGAAGACTTGGTGAGAGACCTGGTGCAGGAAGCTGATGGTGACATAGAGCGTGCGAAATTCGGCATAATATACATCGATGAAATCGATAAAATCGCTTCATCCGGTAACCTTATCGGTTTGGATGTTTCAAGGTCCGGCGTCCAAAGAAATCTGCTCAAACCGATGGAGGAAACCGAAGTCGACCTTAAAGTCGCTCATGATCCTGTTTCTATGATGGAGGCCGCCGCACATTTTCAGAAGACGGGAAAGCGACTCAAAAGGACTATCAATACTCGAGACATACTATTCATAGTGTCTGGGGCATTCAACGGTTTGGAAGAAATAATCGGAAGACGCCTATCCCAGAAAGGTCTTGGGTTTGAGGCTTCTCTTAAAGAGAAGGATGATAGAAATGATTTGCTTCAAAGGTTGAAGGCTGAGGACCTCATACAATTCGGTTTTGAGTCTGAATTTATAGGTCGGTTACCTGTTACAGCGGTACTGGAAGATCTTTCAGAAGATGATCTCTACAAGATTCTCAAGAATCGTTATTCTTCAGTGGTTACAGCCAAGAAACAGGATTTTAAGGCGTATGGCATAGACATCAGATTTTCTGATGACGCTCTCAGAGTCATGGCTGGAAAAGCTCACGAAGAAAAGACAGGGGCAAGGGCGCTTATAAGCGTTATGGAGAAAATACTTGTAAGTTTTGAAAGGGTTCTTCCGTCAGCCGATGTGAAGCGATTCACCGTAACTCGAGACCTTGCTGAGGATCCAAGGCCTTTTCTTGAAGCCATTCTCAAAGATGAATTTCATCCTTCCAGATGCGAAATATTTGAAGAGGTAGACGCCTGCGAAAGAAATGAAACCATGCAGGAATTGAAAGCGAGGCGTGCTGAATTCGAACAGCTTTATGGTAAAGCGCTTGAAGGTAAAGCGTTGGAAGTCATTGTTGAGGCGGCGGCGGGGAAAGGTGTTTCACCTGATACAATGTACAAGAGATACATCAAGGTGGAGCAGGAGATCAAAGGGTTCGAGGATGAATTTTTCAGGACGTACGGATTGAAGATCAGGTTCCTCGAAGAAGCTCTACTTGAATTGGCCAGATTATCACTCAGTGAATCCGAAGAACCACTTATAGTCTGTCGCAAGATTTTCCAAAATTACCACCATGGTCTCAAGCTGGTAATGGAGAGAGCGGATTCCAATGAGTTTCTTATCCCAAAAGAAGCCGTTCACAATCCGGAAAAATACTTGAATGAGATAATTCAACAAACATACAGATCGTAAAAATTATTCTGTCACTTATTGCAAAAAAATAACCGGTGGTAGTGTAACGCAACCACCGGTTATTTTTTTTAGGTTTTTGGATAGTTGAGCTATTCGCCTATGCCGCTACTCTTCTTATTCTCCCACATGCTTCTTTGATTGGGAACCGGTCCCGTAGTGGGAGGGGAAAAGATCTCCTTGAGTGTTGACCAGATACCCGAACTTTCCTGTTGGGCCTGTTGCTGCGGCTGAATCTGAATAGGAGTAGATTGGCCGGGCGGATAGGCGGATGGCGCCATTTGGGTCGCCCCTGTGTTTACCCCGGGAGAAGCCGGGAAACCCTGTTGACCGTAACCGGGATTAGGGTAATTTGCCGCTGGAACGCCCTGCGGGTAAGACGGCTGAGCTGGAGCCACTGCCTGTGGCTGCTGCTGATACTGCTGTTGAGGCGCCAGGGCCGCCTGTTGGGGAGCCTGAGTCTGCCTGGCGTTCTCCGCCGCTACACCCATTAGGTCATAGTATCTTCTCTGGGATTCTCTGAGATTCTCATAAGCTTCAGCGACGGACTTCTTATGATACTCATTCTGTAGTTCTTTTTGTTTTTGTTCCTGTTCCCTCAACTTTTGCTGAGCGGCCATGTACATTTGCTGAGTCTGTTGAAGTTCTGAAGAGGCCGCGGCCTGCTGTGCGGCAAGTTCAGCCGCCCTCTGTCTGGCGATTGCTCTATCATAAGCTTTTTGCTGAGCGGCCTGAACTGATGGGTCAGCGCTGTACGCCGGGGCTGCATCCTGAGGTTGAGTTTCCACCGGCTGCTGAGAGTAACCCTGTTGTTGACCATACGCCTGCTGGCCATATCCCTGCTGCTGAGGATAATAGGCCGGCTGCTGAGAAGCGTAGTCGGGTTGCCGAACTTGCTGCGGGACATTAGCCTGCTTTTGTCGCTTAGAAGATCGTTTGGTCTGAGCGGGCTGCGGCTGGGTATATTGTTGGACCGGATTTTGATACGACTGATAGGCCGCCGCCTGATTCGGTTGCTGGTAACCCTGCTGCTGCGAGGCCCCATAATAATCCTGAGGGTTATAATACATACTGGATTGACTGGTAACCTGAGGAGACATGGCGTCGCTGGAAGGATTTGCTGGATAATAGCTTGTAACGGGAGCGGAATTCCCATAATTGCCCGTTACGGAGTAATATCCGCCCTCTCTTTGCATATTATCCAGATAATTATGCCAGTAAGGATAATACCCCTGCGGCATCTGGCTGTTTTGTCCTTCCGCCCCGGATTGCATCAACGAAGACGAGTTGGTATCGTAACCTTGCGCTTGGATAGGCTGAGATAAACACGGAGCCATCAATAAAGTCAGAACAAAGGCGCCGCTGAGTAGAATCCTTATATTTTTCCGCATGACGCTTCTCCTTTCAGAACAGGCGACTGAAATCTCGGGGACAAAGAAATAAAACCTGCTTTCATTGCCCTTAATTCCTCAATCCCCTGCATGAAACACCCAAAACCTTGACACTCTTATTATACTTCTTTTAATTAGAAAATCAAATCAAAAAAAAGTTCCATAATGATATAAATACGCATAATGTTGAATACATGATAGTATTTATTAAGAATAAAAATTAAAGATCATACTATTTTATTACTTTGAAAAGATGTTTGGAGGGCTTAATAGGATCTTTTGGAGCGTTTCCCTTGATGCGATCATTGAAAATTTTGTTTTTGACTCGAACGGAACTAATCATAAAATAAACTATTATCGCACGTTCCCAATCTCTGGAAGCCGAAAAATCGGCCACTTTCTTAAGGTATTTCTCCTGTAACGACGCCATCGAAGCCTCGTCTATGTCGAGAATCCTATCCGCCAATCCCATCAGGACTTCTTCTATGTTCACTCTGGGCCTCCGGGATTAAACTCGCGCCAATATTATATCATGGGGCGCCACACTAAACTAGTTCCGACATTCTTTCGCCACTCCTGAAAACAAAACGTATATCCTTGTCGCAAGATAATCAATGGAACTTCAGAACTTTCAATTGATCTGCCGCCTCTTGTCCAGCTTTTAACGCAGCGAGATTATAACTCCGAACCTCCTCTCGAGTCTCAACAGCCAGTTTGTCCTTAATGTCGCAAAAAGAGACCCCTAGATCAGCCATGGAGGCAGAGAATCCCAATAAAACCACGTTCTCGAGCTGTATTCGTCCAATGGCCCGCGCCAGGCCCGCTGCGTCTACCCTAAGCAAACCAGCTTTAGAAGGCAAGAGGGAGTTCTCAAACACTATTCCGCCTCTCCTTAGAAAATGCTCATTGTTGCAGGTTTCTGACTCGTCCAGAGATACCAGGTAATCGGCATGCCCCGCAATTATTAGAGGTGAGCTGAAAGATCCAATCTTCAAATGACTGTTTATTGAACCACCTCTCACTGCCATGCCGTGGGTTTCTGATGAAATCACATCCATCCCTTTTTGAGTAGCAATCTCACCCATCAATCTGGTCAGAAAAACAATTCCTTGACCACCCCTACCACAAAGAATCACTTGAACCACAATTATCCCCCTCGAGCGGAAATGGCGTGTTCCGGGCAAACCTTGACGCAGAAGCCACACCCGGAGCACTGATCACTGTCAATTTTAACCATTTTATCCTCTTTCACAAAACTTATCGCAGGGCATTCAAGATCCCGCACGCATGTCATGCACCTGTTACAATTGGCTCCGACCTCAAAAACTAGCGCTTTGGGAAATGGTTTAACAGTACGTATACAGGGTCGACGGGCAATTACAACCGAGACACCTGTTCCCTGATCTATGGAATAGGTCTTTGCCCTTGTTAACGAATCCTCCAGCGAATCATAATCGTAAGGATCTACTACCTCCAGAAAATCAACTCCACAACCCGTTATCAGCCTCTCCAGGTTTACGGAAACGGCTGTTGATCCATCGGCCGCATATCTAGTGGCCGGCGTCGGTTGTCCTCCTGTCATGGCTGTAATATTGTTGTCCAGCAGAACAAGGACAAAATTTGCGCCCGTGTGGACCGCATTAATAAGTGCGGGAACCCCAGCGTGGAAAAACGTTGAATCCCCGATTGTGGCAACAATCTGGCTTTTTTTGTGGGTCCCGGCAGTTGCCTTTGAAAAACCGCAGGCCATACCTATTGAGGCCCCCATGCAAAGACATGTGTCAACCGCTGAAAGATTGACACCAAGTGTGTAACAACCTATATCGCCAGTATATATAGCATCATCAAACAATTTCCTTATCATGTAAAAAGTAGGTCTGTGAGGGCACCCTGCGCACAGAGAAGGTCTCCTGGCTTTTACTTTAGGTTCAATTTCAGGAGAGTCTTCGGCGCCTGTAAATTGCCGAATGATCCTTTCCACCGTTTCAGGCGAAAGTTCACCCTGCAGTGGCACGTGTCCCGACAAGCGCCCCATTATTTTTGTCCTGTTCGATGACTGGAGTTCAATTACGGGGTAAGTTTCTTCTACAATTAAAGTGCGCTCACTAATATCCACTATCTCCTGGAGATCTTTCTGGCTGAGCGGGTAAGGGATGTCCACTTTATAGACGGACAGGTCCGATATCTCAGGAAAAGATGTTACAATATCCATTACATGAGATGAAACCGAACCTGATGTTACTATAGCGAGTCTGGATTTCGACCCTCCGGCAACAAGGCGAGGTCTGGCATCTGGTTCGGCTAAAGTCAGATTTTCAATTTTTTGATTTAACTCTCCATGAAGGACCAGTCTAAATTTTGGAGTAGCCGCCCACCTTGTCCAGTTTTTTTCAAATTCACCAACATCTACCGGCCTGGATGGCGTGGAAAACGTAACATTCTGTCTGGCATGGCAAACTCTTAGGCATGGTCTCAACATCACAGGAACGTGATATTTTTCTGACATTTCGAAAGCCTTGAGGGTCATAGTCAGAGCTTCAGCGGGTGAGCCCGGATCGTAGACCGGAATCTTGGCAAACCACGCGAAGAATCGGCTATCCTGCTCCGTCTGGCTGGAGTGAGGCCCAGGGTCATCAGCGACGATAACCACGAGTCCTCCGCGAACTCCGAGATACGCCGCGCTCATGAAAGGGTCCGAAGCCACGTTTAGTCCCACCATCTTCATGGCTACCGCTGAGCGCCTTCCTGCAAGTGAAGCGCCATATGCGACCTCGAAAGCCACCTTTTCATTGATAGACCATTCAAGATAAATCTCATGGTCCAGTTCCTTTTTCCATCGGGTCAGAGATTCCATTACCTCCGATGAAGGTGTCCCTGGGTAGGCTGTAGCAACAGAACAACCGGCTTCTATAACCCCCCTCGCTATGGCCTCATTGCCCATGAGGAACCTGGTCATGGGAGAAGATTCAATTCTGGAATGATTCATATTGGGTTTACCGCTCCGATTCAGCCAAGATTAAAGAAACAAGAGTCTTGTCGTCCCGTATTTTAATTAAATATGTTTGACAAAACAATTTTTCAAACACAATAGCACACAATAATCATCTTCAAAAAACTTAGGATGAAGAGGATTAGGTCAGGAAAGATTTCATCTCCTCACATTCAGGTTTAAAAATATGTACGAACTGCCGCTACGGCCCTAGCGAAATCAGTGAACTTTATCTTCATGAACCGGTTGAACCACCGCTCGTAGTTAAGTTTCCCATTGTGGGGAGGTATCCTGTGGTTTCTAGCTGGAGGGCACGGACGGTAAAGTTCCCCATGACTTTTCAAGAAGTCCCTGGACCTGGCCAGACGGGCGGGAATCATGTACACCCACTGACTCGCGTAAATCTTCATCGAATTGTATTTACAATTGATGTCTATGTCTTCTAGCGGCTCAAAATATGTCGATGGTCCACCTGGTGGAAACGCGTTGATGAGCCATCGCCATGTTACAAAAGATCCGGCCCCATTATAGAGTGGAAATTCAAAAATATGACAATTAAGTTTTGCCCGAAATTCCGCTTCATATACAATGAAATTTGCCGCGTCGTGATCAGGATGCCCACCTTCGAATGCGGTCACAAAGACCGTATCAGGTCTGAAATTGTTCAAGATTGCTGATAGCGCTGAAGCGGCCTCATCCATGCAAGTTATAAGTCCAAGGTCAGGCAATCTAAGTAAGTCATAATCTCCCGAAGATAATCCCAGTTTCGATGTGGCCAACCTTATTTCCTGCTCTCTGCGGCGCTGTCCACCAAAATATCCTCCGCTGGTAAGCCACACGGCCCGAATTCTGCATCCAGATCGGAGATATTTATTCATCATGCCTGTAATGAACACATCATCGTCGGGATGAGCAAAAACAAAAAGGGTCCTGATTCTAGCACCTTGAACAATCATTGACATTTTATTCTGAATATTTGTATCTCTGGGACTGATGTCACAACAGTTCAAAATATCACCTTTTTGGAGATAGCCCCTTCGAAGCCAGGGCCAGGAAATTATGGCCACCCCACATTGACACGTATTTCTACTGAGACTATAGGTTCTCTTAACGATATTCAATAATCCTGGAGATGAAATGAGATTTCCCGAATATAGACCCAGGCGACTGAGACAATCTAAGGCTTTCCGACAAATGATCCGAGAGACTTATTTAGATGCGTCGGATTTTATTTTTCCAATGTTTGTTGTTGAAGGAAAGGCGATCAAGATGCCTTTGGCTTCAATGCCGGGACAATTCCAGTATTCGCCGGACATCCTTGCAAAAGAGATTAAACAGGTTGTTGACTCGGGAGTTTCCGCTGTAATTCTTTTTGGCGTACCTTCCAAGAAAGACGCTCTTGGCTCGCAGGCTTACGCAAACGATGGTGTTATCCAGCAGGCGATTAAAAGGGTCAAAGATATTTCTCCAGATCTTACGGTAGTGACTGACGTCTGTTTGTGCGAATATACTGACCACGGCCACTGCGGAGTTATATCCGGCGAAACTGTGGACAATGATCCGACTTTGGACTTACTCGCAAAAGTATCGATTTCGCATGCCCGAGCTGGATCTGACATGGTAGCCCCAAGCGACATGATGGACGGTAGAGTGGGCGCAATCAGGGAAGCGCTTGATGAGTCAGGTTACGAATATATTCCAATAATGGCCTATTCAGCCAAATATTGTTCAGCCTTCTACGGTCCTTTCAGAGATGCTGCGCAGTCAGCTCCGCAATTCGGTGACAGAAAATCATATCAAATGGACCCTGCAAACGGCGATGAAGCGCTTAGAGAAGTAGAACTCGACATTGACGAAGGAGCCGACATTGTTATGGTCAAACCCGCTCTTTCATACCTTGACATCATATGGAGAGTCAAATCCTCGTTCAACCGTCCCGTTGCAGCCTATAACGTGAGTGGAGAATATTCGATGCTCAAGGCAGCCTCACAAAATGGTTGGGTAGACGGTGAAAGATGTATGCTTGAAGTGTTGACTTCGATCAAGAGAGCGGGAGCCGACATTATAATAACCTACCATGCTCTGGAAGCGGCTAGAGCGCTTGGTAAGGCTGAGGCCAAGAGGTAAAATTGAAACCGTTTTCATTGAGGCTGGTCGCCTGGGAGATGACGAGGCGATGTAATCTTAAGTGTGTTCATTGCAGGGCCGGAGCTTCTGAACAAGGCGATGACAATGAACTGACTTATCAAGAAGGCGTAAAATTGATTGACGAAATCAGGGAAGAGGGTACCCCTATACTTATAATGACCGGCGGGGAACCATTACTCCGCAAAGATTTTTTCCCTCTGGCAGACCATGCCATAAAATCTGGCTTGAGGGCAGTGATTGCGACGAATGGCGCGCTGGTTACCGGCGAAATAGCCGGAGAAATTGCAAGAGTAGGAATTCCACGCGCAAGCGTCAGCCTTGATGGTCCAACTGCGAAAGATCACGACGCGTTCCGTGGAGTTTTGGGCGCCTTTGAAAATTCGCTGAACGGTATTGAATGTCTGAAATCTTCGGGTGTGGATGTTCAGATAAATACTACTCTTACGAAGCGTAACAGGGGGCAGCTCAAAGACATGGTCAGGCTTGCCGAGAAACTCCAGGCCAAAGCGTTTCATGTGTTTTTGCTTGTGCCCACGGGTAGGGCGCGTGACATGTCCGGTGAGGAAATGGGACCTCAAGAGTATGAGGAAACCTTGCTGGAATTCTATCAGATCGGAAGAAAAACCAGTCTGGAAACAAAGGCAACCTGCGCACCGCAATATTACAGGATTTTAAGACAGCAGGCCGCCAAAGAACATATTGATGTCAACGGGGATACTTTTGGACTGAATGCGCACACTAGAGGATGCCTTGGCGGCCTATCGTTTGTGTTTGTTTCGCACATCGGAGATGTTCAGCCGTGTGGCTATTTCGACGACAAGGCTGGGTCCATAAAGGATGGTGGTTTTGGTCGCGTCTGGAGGGAATCTGAGTTGTTCAAAGAACTTAGGAATTTTAAGCTTCTCGAGGGAAAATGCGGTAAATGTGACTACGTCCGTTTTTGTGGCGGATGTAGAGCCAGAGCCTACGAGTTGACCGGAAGACATATGGCTGAAGAGCCATACTGCGCTTACCAGCCCCCCGCTTTAACTAAACATCGGAGTAGTAAATGCTAATAGAACAAATACAAATTGGTGGTTTCGAAATCTTCTGTTATGTGTTGGGAGATGAAAAAACGGGTGTCGGCATAGTTATAGATCCAGGCGGTCCTGCTGGCCCTATTCTCAGCAGAGCCAAGGCCAGAGGGATAAAGCAAATAACTCACATCGTTAATACTCACAGCCATGTCGATCATGTGTCTGGCAACAAAGAAGCTCAGGAAGCTACATCCGCCGCGATTGCAATCCATGAACTCGAGGCTCCGGAACTCCTGCACCCCAATCTTGGTATGCTCGCCATGTTTGGAGCCGAACCTTCGCCTCCTCCGACCATTTTGCTTAAAGACGGAGATTCAATCTGTTTTGGTAATGAGTCGGTGAGCGTAATTCACACTCCCGGTCATACCCGTGGTGGAATATGCCTTTACTTTAAGGGCCATGTGATCACTGGGGACACTCTTTTTGTTGGAGGAGTGGGCAGGACTGATCTTCCTGGAGGCTCTTACGAAGTTCTACAGGCGACCATCAAGAACAAGTTATTTTCTCTTCCGGAAGACACTATCGTGTTACCGGGCCACAACTACGGGGTCACCCCTACGTCGACTATAGGGAGGGAAAAAAGGGAGAACGTCTTTATCTGATAGTCAAACAGGTAGGCTGACTTCGAATCGTGGAAGAATTTCGGTTTCACTCATATGACCGTTGAGCGTGAATGACAGTGAATAGGGGCGCTTACATTTTATAGGTATCATTGACTGTCATTTGTCCAGCCTTGATTTTAATAAAGAGGTATTGATCAAATCCGAGGAAAATATCACAGCGGTAAAAAGGTCGCTTTGCGTTCTTGTATACGGAGGTTGTGCTAGAGATGAACATGTGCTACAGGCATCCGGATCGTCCGGGGACATACTATTGCCAAAAAGATGGGAATTATATGTGTGAGGAGTGCGCTTGCTGTCATAGTCCCCGAATTTATTGCCAGTATCGGGGAGCGTGTCTGATAAATATGCTCACCAAACAAGGCGAGTTAACGCCTTGTGAGCAGAAGCCCGATGGCAGCCTGAACGAATCTGAAATAAAAATTTCAGCGCAAGGATGACAAACTCGTCAAGTGTGCGCATATGATTTACTTGGCTGAGTTAGATTTTAAGTTCTAGAGATCAATCAAGACTGTCTGAGTTGGAGCCATGACAAAAAGAGACTATTATGAGGTCCTTAGTTTAGGCAAAAGCGCTGGGACCGACGAGATCAAGAAGGCCTATCGAAAACTTGCTCTGCAATACCACCCTGACCGCAACAAGGGGGACAAGGAAGCCGAGGAAAAATTCAAGGAAGCGGCCGAAGCGTACGAAGTTCTCAGCGACGGAGAGAAACGTAAAGTCTATGACCGGTTTGGCCATGCAGGTTTGCAACAGCAGGGCTTCACTGGTTTTCGTAATTTTGATGATATTTTCTCGTCTTTTGGAGACGTTTTCGAAGAATTCTTCGGTTTCGGGGGGAATCGATCGAACCGGGTGCGCAAGGGTCCGGATTTGAGAATGGATTTGTCGATAGATTTTCTGGAAGCCGCCTTTGGGAAAGAAACTGAATTCGAGGTCTCCAAACATGAACCTTGTGAAGCATGTCATGGATTAGGGACCAAGGGTGGCGCCCAACCGTCGGTTTGCTCTACGTGTGGAGGAAGAGGCCAAGTAACAAGATCCCAGGGTTTTTTTTCAATTAGCACAACCTGTCCGACCTGCCAGGGAGGTGGAACAGTTGTCACCGACCCGTGTGAAAAATGCGGGGGTGTTGGTAGAGTGCTGATTTCCAAAAAACTTTCCCTGAAGATTCCTCCAGGAGTAGAGAGTGGTTCTCGTTTGCGTCTTAACGGAGAGGGAGAGCCTGGAGATTTTGGAGCGCCCTCAGGCGACCTTTATGTTTATTTGAATGTCAGACCCCATGAGATATTCAAGAGAGAGGGGGATGACGTTGTAGTGCTTACGCCAATTGGGTTTGCGACCGCTACGCTAGGTGGTGAGGTCGAAGTCCCCACTCTTGAGGGAACTGAGAAGATTCAGATCCCAAAAGCAACTCAGGCCGGTCAGAATTTTAGGATTCCGGGTAAAGGCATTCCTCACCTAAGGGGTAGAGGTCGTGGAGATCTGATATCGGTGGTGTATATTCAAACCCCCAAGGATATAAATCAGGAACAGGAAGAACTGTTGAGACGTTTGGCCGAGATTGAGGGAGAGCGGGTCACAGTCAAGAAGAAAGGATTTTTCTCGAGAAAGAAATGACGGAACAAATAACTATTTTAGGCATAGGTAACATACTTCTTCGAGACGAGGGAGTTGGCGTACGCGTTGTAGAGGAATTGAAGAAAACCTACGTTTTCCCGGACAACGTGTGTCTTGTTGACGGTGGCACTCAGGGGTTGTGGCTTATGTCAACCATACAGGTTAGTGATCACCTGGTTGTAGTTGACGCTGTTTTGGGTGGAGACAAGCCTGGAACTTTATACAGACTCGAGAAATCCGATTTGCCAAAGGGGCTCAGGGTAAAGCAGTCCGCTCACGACAGCGACCTGATAGAAGCCTTGAACCTCTGCGCTCTCGTGGACAAAGAACCAAAGTCCGTGGTTTTAATTGGAATTGAGCCCGTCGACATAAACCCGTTTAGTCTGGAGTTGAGCCCACAAATATCCGGTCGTATTGACGATCTTGTTGATATGGTTATCTCTGAAGTTCAAAAGCTAGGCGTAAATCCGCAAAAAATTGTTTGAACCTGATTCCCAGCTATGATAATTTAATACAACCCAAAGAGGGAAAGACAAACCTAGGTTTTCCCTGGGTTCTTCGATGCTATTCTTTATTAGTGTTGGGAGGCTCTATCATGTATCTTAAAGGAAAAATCTTTTTTTGCTTGCTAATCGTTTTGTGTTTTACCGTTGGGATTACTATTGCGGCTACCAAGGCCCCTGAAGCGGACTTAACAATTCATTCCGGCGATGTTTTTAAGGAATTCAAACAAGGGCCTGTGAAGTTTCCTCATGTCAAGCACAAAGCGCTAAAATGCACTGATTGTCATCATGAGTTCAAGGACGGCAAGAACGTTTGGCAAGAAGGACAGGAAGTTAAAAAGTGCGCGGCATGTCACAAGCTGGAAGCTGACGGAAAAATAGTTAAACTTGAGAAGGCTTACCATGACTCATGCCAGAAATGCCATAAGAAACTGAAGAATGAAAACAAGCCAACCGGCCCGGTAACCTGCGCAAAATGTCACGAGAAAAAAGCGAAATAGTTGCACGCTCTCCAATTGACAGCATTTAACTGACCGGCTTTCACTTTTAAGAAAGGCCCCGATAATCAAAGGGGCCTTTTTCTTGTTCTTGAATGTTCTTGACCGCCCCAAGAATGTGGATGTAATAGTATTGTTAATCTACGCTGTCCCGATAGTTCCTGGCGGAATTTAAACATATATGACACGTAACCCAAGGAGTTGAAAGATGATTTCAGGGAATAAGCGTTTCAAAAAGCTATCC
>DYRE01000310.1 GCA_020718965.1 Desulfomonile tiedjei | reverse complement strand
TCTTGATTTATCAAGAACAACGAGGTTTTTTACTTTTTTTGATGCGCGATTAAGGTGTATATGTGGCCCCATCATCACATTTCGGCAACCACGAGTAACCGAAATCATTCTCTTTCGAGCCCTTGTCTCCGTAAAAGGTTTTTAGAAGACTGACCGTGTACTTGGGAGTGTTCTGCCACCAATTCGCGGATTGAGGCTCTGCCGTGGTTGGAGTGTTAGCCTTGAGATAAGATTCAAGACTCTGTTGGGAAGTCCGAGGTACTTTCAAATATCCAGGTATCAAGTGAAATAGCAAACAACCGTCAGTTGAACCTTGAACATTGGGCTGACCACGCAGAGCGTTGATTCCGCCGCCCGCAATTCCGATGTTGCCCAGCAGCAACTGAATGATTGCGCTGGCCCGGATATTTTGTGTCCCAAAGGTGTGGTGCGTCCATCCCAATGCATAGAGCACCGACCCGGATTTGTCTTTAACCCCTGTAGAAGAGAACGCCTCGTATACCTTGAGAAGATCGGGCACCGGGGTCCCAGTTATCTCGCTAACCTTTTCAAGAGGGTATCGGGAGTAGTGTTTTTTTAACAACTGGAACACACAGCGTGGATTCTTCAGAGTGGGGTCCATCTCGGGGACACCCTTGGCGTCACGTTTGAATACCCATTTAGAAGCGTCGTATTTCTTGGTCTCGGGGTTGTAACCTGAGAACAATCCATCATCAAAACCGAATTTGTCTCCGACAATGTAGGACGCGTTGGTGTAGTTTACGACGTACTCATTGAAATACTTATTCTTTTCAATGATGTAGTTGATCATGCCCCCAAGGAACGCAATATCGGTTCCTGATCTAAGAGGCGCATAGATGTCGGCAACGGCGGAAGTACGAGTAAAACGAGGATCAACAGAAATAATCGTGCCCCCGGCCTCTTTTGCCCTCATTACCCACTTCATGGAAATAGGGTGGTTTTCCGCAGCGTTGCTGCCCATGATGAGGAGGCAGTCACTGTTTTTAAGATCGATCCAATGATTGGTCATTGCGCCACGCCCGAACGACTCTCCCAGAGCCGCAACTGTTGGGCTGTGTCAAACGCGGGCCTGGTGGTCCAGATAGACTATGCCCAGGCTTCTCATCAATGCATTAAGAGTCCAGCATTCCTCATTGTCTATGTTTGAACTTCCAAGATGAGCAATAGTTTCAACGCGGTTGACTGTCTGTCCTTTGCTGTTTTTCTCTACGAAATCAGCGTCGCGAGCGGCTTTTGCTCTCTTGGCTATCTCGGTTATGGCCCAATCCCAGGGTTTTTCTTCCCATTTGTCGCTGAAAGGGGCTCGGTAAAGCACCTTGGTCAACCTGTTAGGGTTATTGGCCGTTGTCTGAAAAAGAGCGGAGCCTTTGCCGCAAAGCGCTCCCTCATTAATGGGATGGTCCGGATCTCCCTCGATGTTGATGATTTTTCCGGCCTTGGTGTCCGTGCTCACAATAAGCCCACATGAAACGGAGCAGTAAGGACAGATTGTTGTAGAGTTCTTAGCGCTCTTCATCTTGTCGATTTTGAGCTCGTCCGCGTATGCCCGGACCGGCCCAAGATCAATGCCGAGAGAAGATAAAGCCAATCCAGCGCCAACTGCGCCGGAGATCGCAATAAATTCCCGACGGGTAAATCCCATGATTGACCTCCTTGCTTTTTTCTGGTCGGCTAGGTGGATGAGGGATCCTGGAGTAAGTCGAGTAAAAAGAGTTCGAATATCCGGATTAGGGCTCTCCAGAACTACCCGACACACAATAGGTATGTCCTTAGAGACATAACTATTGTGTTAAAATTATCAAACACAGTGTTATGTGGTCAATCGTATATAGGCTTTTGGTAGGTAACATTACGATATATCGAGGGAAGTTTTAGAGAAGCGCTGGAATAGGTTATGACCGAATTAGCATAAGGGCCCTTGTCATGACTTTTCACTCGAAAGCCAATCAGGTTTGCCGGTAAAAGAAACTTCACCCGATTGTACTACAACCACATGGTCTGCCATAAGAGATATCTCATCCGTGGAATGGCTGACATAGAGCGCCGGTATCATAAATTCCTTCTGCATTCGCAGGACAAATGGGATAATTTCAGCCTTACGGGCTTCATCCAATGATGAAAGCGGTTCGTCCATCAGCAGGACGGAAGGACTTGTCAGGAGCGCCCTGCCAATGGCCACCCGTTGCTTTTCACCGCCTGACAACTTTGCCGGCCTTCTGCAAAGGAGCTTTCCCAGATCCAGCACATCTACCGCCTTGTCAAAGCTGACCCTTTGCCCGTCCTTGTTTGTGAGTTTCATGCCATAAGTCAGATTTGATTTGACAGACAGGTGTGGGAAAAGTCGACCGTCCTGAAAAACGTAACCCAAACGCCTCCGGTTGGGGGGAAGGTCAATTCCAAGTTGTGAATCAAAAACAGAGTTTCCGTTGACTGAGATTTGCCCCTGGTCCGGTTTCAACAGTCCTGCCACCATGTTTATAACCGAAGTCTTACCCGCCCCTGATGGACCGAAAAGAGCCGTAATTCCAGGCATCTTAACCGAAAAGGCTACATTTATTAAGAAAGAGCCCAATTTTTTTTGAACATCGACTTCGAGCATGTTTTAGCCGCGAACCCTTGCCAATACGTACCTCGAGCTGAACTCAGACATTATTAGGGCTAAAAAGGCAATGATTATGGAGATTACGCATAGTCTCAACGCCCCGACTTCCCCGTCGGGGACCTGCGTCAGAGTGTAAAGAGCAAGAGGAAGTGTTCTTGTCTGGCCCGGAATATTTGAAACAAAGGTTATGGTGGCCCCAAATTCACTCAAACTCCTGGCAAAAGCCAGTATCACGCCAGTTATAATACCCGGCGTGATTAGAGGAATAGTAATCGTGAAAAAGGTCCGGACGGGGCCTGCGCCAAGGGTTCTTGCAGCTTCCTCCAGCCCCGTGTCAACAAGTTCAATGGAAAGCCGTACGGCCCTCACGAGTAGAGGAAA
>DYRE01000309.1 GCA_020718965.1 Desulfomonile tiedjei | reverse complement strand
TGATACCTGTAATAATGATGATTATATCGGCTCTACTGACTTCCTTGACCATAGTAAGGGAAAGAGAAACCGGCACAATGGAACAATTGATGTCAACGCCTCTTAAACCTATTGAATTAGTCGTGGGGAAGCTAATACCGTATTTTACACTAGGCTATATAGACTTGCTGATGGTTTACCTGATGGGACAGTACGTTTTTCAGGTGCCTTTCAAGGGAAGTCTGTTGATTATGTTTTTTATTTCCAGTGTTTTCCTTGTCTGCGCCATGTCAATAGGCTTTCTGGTTTCAGTAATAGCGTCAAATCAATTCTTTGCGACCCAGCTTGCTCTCTTGGGCACTGTCCTCCCGACCTTTCTTTTGTCTGGTTTCGTCTTCCCAATAGCTAATATGCCTCAGGCGCTCCAGTATTTCACATACGTAATTCCAGCAAGGCAATATATAACGATACTCCGGGCTATCTACCTCAAGGGTGTCGGCTGGAACGCTATAATAGGGCCTTCTCTCGCCCTTTTCGTGTTTGCGTTCATAGTTACCGCCCTCGTAGCGCGCAAGTTGGGGAAGAATGTCCTATGACAGATTCATCTGACCAGAGACCGGCGACCAAAGTCGGCGGCAAGGGGTTTGCTTCTTTTGGAGCTTTCCAGTTGAGGGATAAATCCCCGAGAAACTCATTCAAGCGGAGATTTCTGGAGAGTTCACACCGGGTCGGATGGCTAATCAAAAAAGAATTCATTCAAATCATTAGAAACAGGCAAAACTTCTTGATGTTGCTTATCGCTCCGTTCCTGCAGTTGATGATTTTTGGTTCCGCAAGCCGCCTGGACGTGAATAATGTTTCGACAGTGGTGGTCGATTTGGACCAAAGCCAGCTAAGTCGCCAAATTATAGACGGTTTCTCCAAGTCAGGCTATTTCACGATCGTCGGGTATGAAAATCAGTATGGCGATGTTGATAGATACCTTGAACAAAATAGGGCTTCCATGGCCATCCTGATCCCGCCGGACTTTGAAAGGCGTGTCAATGGAAGACGAAAAGCAGAGATAGGAATCCTTGTAGACGGAGTCGACACTGTTACGGCAGGCACTGTTTCAGGTTACGCTCAATCCATATTGCAACGTTTCTCAAATGATATTCTGGCTTCACGAATCAACAGCATGCAAGGTCTTATGTATGATTCAACAACACCAAGACTCGTGATTCCGGAGTTTTCTGAAGCGTCACGAGCCTGGTTCAATCCCAATCTCAATTCAAAGGACTTTTTTGTACCTGGAGTTGTGGTCCTTTTGCTGCTGGCTCTCGCAATAATCCTGACATCCTCGGTTATTGTCAGAGAAAGAGAAATTGGGACCATTGAACAACTTATGGTGGCTCCGATTTCACGCCTGGAACTCATACTCGGCAAAACAATCCCGTGTTTTCTGATTGAATTAGTGACCCTTTTGGCCATTACACCGCTAGCCCTGTTAATTTATGACATTCCGTTCAGAGGTTCACTCTGGTTTTTCTTTGCGTCTTTCCTGCTGTTTCTCATCACAGCTTCTGGAATTGGGATGACAATCTCCGCCTTTTGCTCTACGCAACAACAGGCTGTTCTGACATCCTTCATGTTCCTCCAGCCGTCGATACTATTATCTGGATACGCTTTTCCAATAGAAAACATGCCGTTGGTCATTCAATATATCACGTACCTCAATCCGGTAAGATACTTCATTACTATTGTGAGAGGAGTGTTTCTGAAGGGAACGGGGTGGGAAGTGTTATGGCCCCAACTGGTTCCAATTTTTGTGATGGCGGTTGTTTACATAGCATGGGCCTCCACGTTATTTAAGAGAAGGATCGACTGACAAGGCCTTCTAATGTTCTCTTTGGCGACTCTTTGGTATGGACCTTGGAATCAAGTGCTGATACGATTGTGGAGCGGATAAGCAAGCATTAGTTTTTGGGGGGCCATGATTTTTGGACGGACTCGCGTAACACCTAGTGAGGGGACTCCGTCAGGCCGGTTT
Organism: Desulfomonile tiedjei; assembly: GCA_020718965.1. Lineage (GTDB taxonomy): Bacteria > Desulfobacterota > Desulfomonilia > Desulfomonilales > Desulfomonilaceae > CAJBEZ01. The sequence continues at coordinate 1,001 of DYRE01000309.1, read as the reverse complement.
TTACGAAATTACTCGTTCAAAGGATAGAAAAGGTATGATTCAATCTACGGGAGCTGGTTATGAGTCATCTTGACACAAGCCTGGAGAGTCTGAACTTGCAGATCGCCTTCATGAGGCAAGAGTTGGATCATCTTCGCTCTCTACAGAAACAGGTTCGCACAGAAGCCAAGGTCTGTTTTGAAAATTCGGCGAAACTTGAAGCTATTTTACGAGCATTTGACGGATTTATTTATGTATGCTCACCCAACTACGAAATCCAATACATGAATGAAAAATTTATAGAAAGAACTGGTTACGACCCCACGGGACACAAATGTTACGAGGCTCTGCACGAACGAGACGGCATTTGCGACTGGTGTGTTCTTGACAGGGTCTTAAAAGGAGAAACCGTTCGATGGGAAGTCAAGAGCCCCAAAGACAATCACTACTACTACGTTGTAAATACGCCAATTTACTACCCTGATGGTTCGATATCAAAGATGTCAATGATCCAGGACGTGACAGACCAGAAAGAGGCCGAGATAGAAAGAGAAAACTTGATAGCGCAGTTGAAGACAAAAAATGCGGACCTTGAAGTATTTGGGCACGCTATTTCTCATGATCTGAGAGGTCCGATAATTACCATCAAGGGACTGCTGAGATGGATCGAAAAGGATGCGAAAACCGGTGAATTCGAAAGACTTGAGAAAAATATCTCTACAGTTTTCAAGGCTGCGGACAGGATCGAAGAACTTATTACAGACCTTTTGAAACTGTCCAGGATAGCGACAATGGAGGATGAAATTGAGGAACTAGCTATTGGAGAAGTGGCCAGGGAAGCTTCCGAACTACTGGCGGAGAGGATGTCACAGAATAATGTCCAGCTTGAAATTCAGCAGGACCTTCCAGTTGTGAAATTCTGTCGCAGTAAGCTGTTAACCGTATTGCAAAACTTGATCGAAAACGCTGTAAAGTACATGGGAGAACAAATGCAACCGCATGTGAGGGTTGGCTTCCGCAAA
>DYRE01000308.1 GCA_020718965.1 Desulfomonile tiedjei | reverse complement strand
GTTAATCACTGCTGATCCCGCCGGCAGGATCCAGTCCATCAATCGTGCCGCCTCCAATCTCTGGGGGTATACCTTTGAAGAGCTTAAAGACCGGGATATACATTTTCTCGTGAGGGGCGACGCTCGAACACTGCTGAACAGGGATCTCGTAAAAGACACTTTACGGGAGGGCAAGGTCGAAGGAGAATTCCATTTCAGAAAGAAAGACAACACTACTTTTCCCGGTTATCTGTCCACGTCGATAATAAAGGAGAAAGGGCGGGCCAGGGGCATTGTTGTGGTAGTCACGGAATTGACCAGGTTGTACGAAGTTGAGCAGCAGCTCAAGAAGTCCGAGAAACTTGCAGCTTTGGGTAAGGTAGTTGAAGGAGTGGCGCATGAAGTCAGAAACTGCCTGACATCCCTGGGAGGTTTTTCCCTCAGGCTCCGCAACATGGCGGAAGAAGGTTCTACAACTGCCAGATATACCGATGTTATTATCAATGACGTGGCGCGTCTCGAGAAAATGGTCAAGGACATTGAAGAATATGTTCAGTATTCAAAATTTTACAAGTTCAACTTTATAAAAACTGATTTGATACCACTGCTTGAAAGAGCCAGAGACAAAGTGGTCCAGACGTTCCCCGAAAGTTTAGTCAAAAAGGTCCACTTTGTGTTGAATGTGGATGGCAGCCTTCCGACATTGACTGTCGACCCTGTGGCAATCGAGGAGGTTTTTTTTCACCTTATTCGAAACGCTTACGAAGCCATGCCGCACGGAGGCAGACTAAAGGTCACCATCAGGAATTTAAAAACAGGAGTATCCGTGGCTTTCGCCGACGATGGAGTCGGGATACACGCCAGCGATATTTCAGAGATATTCAACCCATTTTTTACTTCGAAAACGAATGGCGCCGGTATGGGCCTAAGCAACGTGCATCTTCTGCTTGAGGAGCACGGGGGGGGAGTCAAGGTGATCTCAGAACCGGGGAAGGGATCAATTTTCGAAGTCTTCCTGCCGGTTGACCGTTTGACCACAGGTGTTTCCCCGTGGGAGAAGCCTGATCTGTCAAGGTCTTCCAGAGGCGCTCACAAGAAATCATGAAAAGACACTTACCTAATTTTCTGACACTGGGAAGATTGCTTCTGGTTCCTCCCATTGTCATACTTCTCTTTTTCCCGGGCCGTTTTCCTTCGGCGGTAGCCGCAGGCATATTCTTCATAGCTTCATTGACGGATTTTTTCGATGGATTTATCGCCCGCCGATTAAAGGTTGAGTCTTCTTTTGGGCGCTTCCTCGATCCCATAGCCGACAAGGTGCTTGTAACATCAGCGTTGATAATGCTCATAGCCCTGGATCGTGTCGACGCGTGGATCGTGATGCTGATAATCAGTCGTGAAGTCGCTGTAAGCGCCTTGCGGGCTACGACGAAATCGTGGGATTCAACATTGAAACCAAGCCGCATCGGAAAGTGGAAGGCCTTCCTCCAGTTTGCCGCCATAATTCCCTTGATGATCCACTACGACTATCACTTTTATGTGACGATAGATTTTAACAAGATTGGCACAATCCTGATTTACATTGCGCTGGTTCTTACCATGTGGTCAGGGGTGGACTATTTCGTTAGGTCCTATCGGGAATACAACGCGAAGGATTCCGCAAGCGCGGATTAGTGTAATGGCGGAGGGAGAGGGATTCGAACCCCCGGATCTTTTGGATCAACGGTTTTCAAGACCGCCGCCTTAAACCACTCGGCCATCCCTCCGTCTGTACAAACTTAAATCTAACGCAATTAAGTCGCATGTGTCAAGGTCGGCAGGCCTCAAAAACAACGTGATAGTTTCTGGACGGCTGACCCATTTGACACAAATGGGCTTCGGTTGTATCTTAGTAATTAGGGAGAATAATCCATGCAAACAAAAATAGCGGATTCAAGGGGCAGAATTAATCTGGGCAAGGAGTTTGCCAACAAGATTTTCTTTATCCAAAAGACCGGGGAAACTGAAATGAAGCTGGAACTTGCCGCCGTCATACCAGAACGAGAGATGTGGCTTCACAGGAATCCTGAAGCGCGAAACGCCGTATATGAAGCCATAGGTAGGTTAAGGGAAGGGCAGTTCGCTGAATCTCCTCCAGACGTTGATCAGGATGAGCCCTGGATGGAAGAACTTGAGGATTGAACATGCCTTTTTATCTTGTGTGGGATGCGGAAGCAGCCAAGACTTACAACGAGCTGAGACAAAAAGCCAAGAAGTCGCTTGAAAATCGTAAAAAAGTTGACAAGCTCAAGGCATCGAAAGAGGAAGGATTGTTCAAGCAGGTTAGAAAGTGTATCCAGTTTCTGAAAATTAATCCAAAGCATCCCGGTCTGCAAACGCACGAATATTCAACGCTAGTTAACCCTTACAACCCAAAACAAAAAGTCTTTGAAGCATACGCCCAACAAAACACCTCCGCAGCATATCGAGTATTCTGGGTTTATGGTCCGGAGAGAGAGCAAATCACGATAGTGGCGATAAGACCCCATCCGTGAGAATCTTCATAATATGGAAGAAGAGCATGGAAAGAGTAAAGATTTTGTAAACAAGTTTCATCGTGTTTTTAATTCTCAACAGTTTGCTCCGAATATTTGCGATCATTGCCCTCGAGAACAGCCGATGTTGAATGGACTTGCGTCCTGTTCACCGCACTGAAATGACAGTTGCCGAATCAATAGTGTTGTCGAATTAACGCTGATTTGTATTGACGACCGGTACATTTTCCACAAGTCGCTACTGGGGGTAATACCTGAACGCGCACCCAGCCACTGATGCTCATCCCCTCCAGAATCTAATTCCGACATGAACGTAAGGTCTATTTGGCCGCCTTCCCTGCATGTTACAAAAATGTATTACTTATTATTTTTCATTAGTATTTATTTTCTTGACTACCCCTATTATGTCTTGATAGAAATAATCATTAAACCATTTTTGTTAGAGAAAAACTGATTGTGTTTACCTCAACACGCCGCCATTGGCCGATGGCTGCGATTTGGGGATGTTAGG
>DYRE01000307.1 GCA_020718965.1 Desulfomonile tiedjei | reverse complement strand
ACATGAAAACCATCAACATGAAAACCATCAACATGAAAACCATCAACATGAAAACATCGGCACAATGCGAAATCCCACTCGGAGACCCGATACGGAGCGTCCCATTGCAAATGCGGAACCGTCGGTATCTAGGAAACAAGTTCAAGCTCCTGCCATTCATCAGACAAACCATTCTGGAGAGCTGCACACCAACCAGCTTCTTCGACATCTTCGCAGGCACAGGAGTAGTAGCCGAGGCATTCAACGAAGTTCCGGTCATCACAAATGACAAACTCTACTGCAACTACGTCTGACACCATTCAAGGGATTAAGAGCCGATGGGGAATTTAGACGCAGACTAGATTTCAAACAAGCAAGACAGCTACTTGACGCAGCATTTGGCTTGGAAACAGCACCCTACGCGCAAACAGACGCTCTGGGACTCCGGAATGGAAGAAAAACAGAGCTTGATTTTGAGAGGAAAACAAGCCAAAAAGGAAACACCCGATGAAAAAACTAGACCCAAAAGACTACCTGAACAAAATCATGGAGGGGGACTGCCTAGAAATAATGAGGCAGTTACCAAGCAGGTGTGTAGACATTGTAGTGACCTCTCCACCCTACAACCTAAAGAATTCAAGCGGAAACGGCATGAAAGACGGCAGAGGGGGAAAATGGAAAAACGCAGGATTGATCGCGGGTTACGAAAACCACGGAGATGCAATGCCCCACAAAGATTACGTAAAATGGCAAAGAGCATGCATTAAAGAAATGTTGAGGCTGGTTCCAGAAAAAGGAGCAGTATTTTACAACCACAAATGGCGGGTGCAAAACGGCCTGCTACAAGACAGAGCAGATATAATGCGGGGATTTCCTGTCAGACAAATAATTATTTGGAAAAGAAAGGGGGGATTCAACTTCAATAGAGGCTATTTCCTCCCGACGTATGAGGTTATCTACATGCTGGCGAAAAAAGACTTCTGTCTGGCAAGAGGGGGGAATTCCATCGGAGATGTTTGGGAAATACAACAAGAGAGAAACAACGCCCACCCCGCGCCGTTCCCTGTAGAACTAGCAAGAAGGATCGTGGAAGCCACACATGCTGAAACGATACTTGACCCATTCATGGGATCGGGGTCAACGGCAATAGCAGCAAAGCTGGAAAAAAGAAACTACGTGGGGATTGAAAAATCAAGGAAATATTGCCAGCAAGCAGAGAGCCGAATAAAATCTCTTGAATTACGAACATGAAAACTGTGACATCATTCTTCAGCGGGTGCGGCGGGCTCGACTTGGGCCTAGAGGGTGGGTTTTTAGCCAACGGGCAGATGATACCACGATTAGACTTCGAAACAAAGTTCGCATGTGACATCAACCCAAAAGCAAAGATAGCATACGACCAATTCTGGAGCAGCAGAGGCCATCCAGAGAAAAAACTAACATTGGGGAGCATCGTCGACCTAGTAAAAGAACACAAAAAAGGCAGGGGAAGCTTCCCAAATTCAGATATAATCACGGGGGGATTTCCATGCCAAGATTTTTCAGTTTCGGGGAGCCGACTGGGATTTGACTCAAAAAAATCCCACAGAGGGACATACGAACCTGTACATCCATCAGAAGTCAGGGGGAAACTGTATTGGTGGATGGTAGAGGCAATCCGCATTTCCCAACCAAAAATGTTCATAGCCGAAAACGTAAGGGGGTTGGTATCCATACCGGGCGCTCTGGAACGTATACAATTAGACTTTGAAAAAGCAGGATACACACTCCAGGTAAAATTGCTACACGCACCTGCATTCGGAATAGCTCAAACGAGATGCCGAATAATTTTCGTGGGAGTAAAAACCACAAAATGCGACAAGGGAATTATTAAACTAATTAAGAAAAATCTCTTTTCCCTCCTACCAAATGCAACGCATCTGACTTCTGAGAACAGAGAGTTCACAATAAGCGACAAGGAACTTAAAAAACCAACAGTCTTAAAAGACTGGTTGAAAGATTTACCAGAACCGGAGGAGGCAATAGATGCCTCCCAGAAAGCGTTTTCGAAATGCAAATACCTTGGCCGGAAATGCCAGGGACAAACAGAAGTAGATCTGAATGGGCTTGGCCCAACAATACGAGCAGAACACCATGGGAACATAGAATACAGAAGACTATCGGAATCCCACGGGGGGAAATACGCTGAAGAATTAAAATCAGGAAAAGAAGAAAGACGGCTTACGGTCAGGGAATGTGCAAGAATCCAAACGTTCCCTGACGAATTTGCGTTTGTGCAGGAGAACATTGCAGCATCAGACGCTTACAAGCTAATCGGGAATGCAGTTCCACCAATACTAGCCTATGCAATAGGAACACACATTCAATCTATTTGGGGAGAACTTTTCAATGAATAGCATTTCGACACAACTACCAAAAGAGACATGATTTACTCATACCAACTGGACGTATACAAAGCACTTCGTCGCACTGCGGCGGCGCACATCCTCTCGCAGAAAGCTTCCCTCCCGATAAAGCCGAGGTTTCACAGGTTGATCGTGGGACCAACCGGTACGGGAAAAACCCACCTAGCAAACGAGTTGGGGCAGTCCCTGAACTGGAGCGTGTTCCATGCGTCCGTCTCGAACTGGATTGTGATGGGCGCCAAAGAGACACCAACGATGCACGTGATCGTCGATTGGCTGGCCAACGACAACCGGCCACACCTGCTGGTACTGGACGAGTTGGACAAAATTTCTGGGGACGACAGTTGGACCCGTAATGCGAGGGTGGAACTGTTCAGCCTCTTGGACGGCCGGTTTCCGTTCTCGGGAACGTTCTCGGGAACAGAGGCCGACGGCACCGATGGCGAAAACCCGACCGAGAAGAGGCGCAAGGCCGAGGCAAACCTGAAAAAGGTACTCTGCATCGGCTGCGGGGCGTTCCAGCACCTGTTTGACGCACGCCCCGCGATGGGGTTCTCGGAGCCCAAAGGGGAAAAGAAGAAACCGGCCCATCTCGCACGGTCTCTCCAACGGGAGATGGTCAACCGGTTTGACAGCGACCTCCTAGTCCTC
>DYRE01000019.1 GCA_020718965.1 Desulfomonile tiedjei | reverse complement strand
TATTTACGCCTGTTGACGCAGAGTGCTCAGAAGATGCGCTCGAAGACGAAAAAGTAGCTGTTGAAAATTATTATACAGCGACGAGGAATCTGGAAGAGGATATCAAGATACTCTGGAAAGCCATCAAGAGGCTTTTGCTGGCAGACAACTAGAAAAAGTTTTTTGAAATTATTGATCCTTGGGAAAATAAGCTAGAATCGTTTTGTTTTAGGGAAATCATTAAATTTAGAGACATTATTTCCAGGGCGATGACAGGAGAACCAAATATGGAGATTCAAAAACTTGAAGGGGTCACAGTTATCAGTACGGATGAAAGGCTGGACGCCATGATTGCGCCAAAGTTGAAAGAGACGGTTAAGAAAATGTCCGAAGACGCATCTACCAAACTAATTATAGATCTAGGCAAGACAAAATTTATAGACAGTTCGGGGTGTGGCGCGTTGGTGGCAGCCTTGCGCACTCTATTAAAGAATCACGGAGACCTCAAAATAGCTCGACCGTCTCCACAAGCTAAGACTCTTTTCCAGTTGACGAGATTGCACAGAGTTTTTGAGATCCATGAGAATTTGGAAGACGCTATAAAATCATTTGTTAAGTAAGATTGAAGACTGTGTTTGGTGACTTTATCTAGACGCTCTTGGAACAAGGTAATTGTAGATGGGGCAAGAACTGTATATCAAAATTGAGTTAAAAGCGGAAATGTTTCTGCTCAGACCTTTGGACGCCTTTGTTCGTAGTTTGATAAATCAACTGCCTGCGTTTTCAGGTAACGAAAACTCGGTAGACAACATGGAACTGGTCTTCAACGAAGCTTATTCGAATATCAGCCGCCATGCATACAAATCAGCAGAGAAAGGCCCCGTTAAAATAGAGATTTTTGTCAAAGATGACATGCTGGAAATCAGGCTTGAAGATCATGGAGAAAAGTTTAATCCCTCTGAAGTAATGGAGCCGGATTTTCAGAATCTTGGTGAAAGTGGATTGGGGATATGGCTCATGAAACAGTTTGTGGATGACTTGTTATACGAGTCTGGAGAATGTGGTTCTAATGTGCTTCGATTGGTAAAGAGAATCCCCGCTGAAAATGTATTTTTCCCCTGTGGGTGTTTGGAATAAGACTTAGCTAGATCATGAAGGCAAAGAAATATGCCTTTAGAAATTGAAGATTCAGAGAATAGATTGAACCGAAATTTTCGGACTGAGGAACATGATGATTACTGTTGAAAAGTTGGTAGAAGAACTCGGGATGGAACCAGATGAAGTTGCGGAATTTATATCCGTATTTCTGGAATACACGGAAAACGAAGACTTGCCGGCGCTTCTCCATGGAATAAATTCAGGGGATGCCCAGACCGTCAGGCAGAGGGCCCATTCCATAAAAGGCGCTGCGTTGAACTTGATGCTTACAGAGATCTCATCTCTGGCAGAACGAATGGAGAAGAACGCAGCTTCTGGAAATCTTGATCAAAGCCAGGGTCAATACAATGAGATTGCTGAGCAGGTAAAACTAGTTAGAAATTTATTAACTTGAACATCTCAGAAGACAAACTGGAGTTGGGATTTCTTGTCAACACCGGAACATTGACAGAAACGTCCAGTTAATGGTAATTTGAAAAATTGTTGCGGCGGTGTAGCTCAGAAGGTTAGAGCATGCGGCTCATATCCGCAGTGTCCGGGGTTCGAGTCCCTGCACCGCCACCATACCACCGCAACCCGCCTACTCTGAATGTCGACTGCTTAAACTAGTTGTGTTATAGCGTGATAGATGGGAAGTTTGTCTCAAGATGCTCCAAACAAGAGTCTTGAGAAAGTTGTGATTTTCTATGTAAAGTCTGGAGAACTGAATTTCCCGTTTTGGGCTTCGAGAGGTTTCAGGTTTTTACAATGTCTACATCGGAAAAAAAAGATTTATCAGAATTATCTGTAACAATCGTCATCCCCGCCTACAATGAAGAAAAGACGGTAAGTAACGTTGTCAAAGGAGTCATTGCCAGTGTTCCCAATGCCCGTGTACTGGTCATAGACGACGGTTCAACCGACAACACACGCCAAGTTGCAAAAGATGCCGGCGCAGAAGTTGTTAGTCATCCCAACAACAAAGGAAACGGGGCCTGCCTGAAGACTGCGCTGAGGTATATAGATGGCGGAATCATAGGGGTCATGGATGCTGATGGACAACATGATCCCGTGCATTTGCCAGAGATGTTGGAACGGCTTAAAGATTATGATCTGGTCGTTGGAGCAAGGAGTTTTGCGTCCCAACATGGGTCTCCACTGAGGAACCTTGGCAACAGGATGCTCCGAAAACTGGCTTCGTTTCTTGCAGAAAGGGATATTCAGGATCTCACTTCTGGTTTTAGGGTTTTCCGTCACGATATTGCGATCAAGTTTCTGCATCTTTACCCGAATGGCTATTCGTTCCCTTCCACCAGCACTCTATCTTTCATCACGGCAGGATATAATGTGACGTTCATGCCAATTGCCGTGAATTCGAGACCCTTGGGGACAGAAAGCAAATTGCGGCCATTCAGTGATGGTTTTAAGTTCATTATGTTTATTCTCAGGATCATCACGATGACAAATCCGAACAAAATATTTTTGCCCACCGGATTGACGATGATATTGTTTGGTATATTGTTAACAATCAGGAACCTCATATTGTTTCAACAATTTTCTGGTGGTGTAGTTCTTTTCCTTGCCGGGGGGATCAACATTATATTCTTCGGTCTTATTCTTGACCAGTTTGCACTACTTCGACTTCAAGAACGAGATTAAAATTGCATTCTAAGACAGTTTGACAATGTGCGGAATCTGCGGAATGTTTTCCATAGGCGATTCTAGCCCCGCATCAATGAAATTGCTGCAGGAAATGAATCGAACCATGGTTCATAGGGGACCTGACGACGAAGGTTACCACATTGATGGTCCAGTTGGTCTGGCAATGAGGAGATTGAGTATAATCGACCTCGAGGGTGGACACCAGCCGTTAAGTAATGAAGATTCCTCGATATGGATAGTTTTTAATGGGGAGATTTATAATTATCTCGAACTTCGAACACATCTTGTAAAAAGGGGACACACGTTTCGCACGGACTCTGACACCGAGGCGCTCGTTCATTTGTACGAGGAGTACGGTGACAAATGCGTATCTTTTCTCAATGGAATGTTCGCTTTTGCGATATGGGATTCCAGAAATAAAAGGATTTTCGTCGCCAGAGACAGGATGGGGATAAAGCCCTTTTTTTATTGCTTCGACGCCAGAGGTAACTTCTATTTCGCCAGTGAGATTAAAGCCTTATTGAAAACGTCCGTAGACAGATCTCCGAATCTGCAGGCTCTCTACGATTACAGTTCCCTGATGTACACTCCTACGCCTGACACCGCATTCAAAGCAATAATCAAACTTGAACCAGCTTCAACTCTAATGTGTTCATCCGAAGGCCTGATTAAGAAATCATACTGGGACATCCCGACGCCGGCAGCCGGAGAAGAGGAGCGGCAAAAACGATCCTACGAAGAAGAGATTGTCGCTTTGATTGAAACAGCGGTAAGAAGACAAATGGTATCTGATGTACCTATCGGGGCTTTGCTGAGCGCTGGCCTGGATTCTACAACTATCTCGGCGGTTATGGCACGCAGGCTCCAAATTCCTCTGAAAACCTTTACCATAGGATTCCGCCACAAATCATACGATGAATCTGATGAAGCGCGCTTCGTTGCTAGCCAAATAGGATCAGAACACTTCGAAAAAATTGTAGATCCCTTCATGGTAGGTTCCATAGAAGATCTGCTAGCTATTTTCGATGAACCTTTCGCAGATTATTCCGCAATACCTACTTTTCTTGTTTCAAAAATCGCTTCACAAATGGTTCGGGTTGTCCTTACTGGAGACGGAGGAGATGAGGTATTTGCAGGTTACCCGACGCATTATGCTTTCAAGGTGAGTAGAATCTTCAGGTTGATCCCGGGCTGGATAAGAAGAAACCTGATTAACAGAATAGTGTTATCCCTGCCAGCTTCATTCGAAAGGATCAGCTTCGACTACAAGGCTAAAAGATTCGTGACTGGGGCAGACTTACCATTTGAAAGAGGTCATTACTGGTGGAAAGTCATATTCGATGAAAGAGATAAGGGGCGGCTTTTTACAAAGGATTTTCTAAGTAATGGTTTTCAGGATAGTTTCAGAATTTTTGATAAGTATTTTGATCGTGTCAGAAAGTGCCATCCATTGAATCAGGTTCTGTACGTCGACGCAAAAACATTCCTGCTTGATGACAACCTGACAAAAGTAGACAGGATGACTATGGCCAATTCGCTTGAGGCGCGGGTGCCTTTTCTGGATCACGAGTTGGTTGAAAGAATAGCTGTAATACCTCCGGGAGTTAAATCCAGAGGATTCCAAACCAAGAGCCTATTGAGGAACGCGGTCAAACTTCTGCTGCCCGCTTCAATCAGACAGGGAAGGAAAAGAGGGTTCACGCCACCATTGCCTTTTTGGATAAAAAATGAACTAAAAGACTTTTTCGGTGAAGTCTTTTCACGTGAACGGTTGGCCAAATCCGGGGTAGTTGATCCTGATTACTGCAAGAACCTTCTGGATGAACATCTCAATGGAGTAAGAGACAACAACAGGCAGATATGGACCGTGATGAGCCTGGTATTGTGGCTGGAGAAACATCCGCTCTAAGCTTCGTCGACAGATGAAGATCAATCGGATCGAGAGAGAGCTTGGTCAAAAAACTCTTGTCCTCGACAAGGGAGATCCCCCATGACACCGGCTGTTTCAGTCGCCAAGTCATGATCCAGTATAACTTGCGCAGAAGGCATTCCGGAAATGGGATCTAAATCCATAAGCTCATAGAAACGTCTTTTCATTTCCTCAAAGTTTATTTCTATGCCTTCAGGAGCGCCATCCGTCGCAGGCGCCAATAAACGACTTGAAACTGCATCATCCTTTGCGCATACTCCAAACCCGTGGTTGACGAGCCGTTGCAGATAGAATATCCTCCTGCCCGTTTTCATCATGTCTTCAATGTTCCAGTTCATGCCGGCAACGCAATTAAACAACTCGACCCATTCAGGTATAGTAATCTCACGGTCCGCAAACTGACACATACATGCGCTGTTTTCCAGCGCTCCCAGAGCGACAGCTACTACAGCCGCCTCAGGCTTGTTGTCCGATGACATTGGCTCGAGTTCAAGATCAAAACCAATTTCAGGATAATAACAAGCGCCCATTTCCATGAACAACATCGGGGAAAACACGTGACACGCTCCTCGATGACTTATGGCATACGTCAAGGCAAGGCCATGCCCTCCTCCGCGCGGGTCGTGCATGGGCGCTTCCAGACCTTTTGCATGGACTGTATAGCTAGCTGAATCACCGCCTGTCCTTTTCGCTGCAGAGACTGATCCTTCCGCGAGTAACCGGCCAAGCTTTCCTTTTCTATGCGCTATAAGGGGGATCAGATCAATTACAGTAGTCATCTCCCCCCAAGTGAGCGTCAGGTCTTCTGTGTCAGTCAGCCCCAGGTCACCTTTCTCAAAAGCTTCAATGGCCCATGCGATGGTGGATCCGCAAGAAATGGTGTCCATGCCCAGATCATTACATACGCGCCCAGCCTTACACGTAGCGGCCAAATCCTTGGAACCCAGCAGTGATCCAAATGCCGCGATGGTCTCATACTCAGGTCCAGGGCCTCTCGATATTGCATACGGCCCGTCATCTATTTGCACAATCCTCTTGCAGGCAACATTGCAGAAAGCGCAGTTCGCTCTCCTGACCAAGAATGTTTCAGACAATGTTGATCCAGTTAGAGCTTCTGCCATTTCTTCCCAGAAATTGGATGTGAAATTTCTTATGGGAACATCGCCTAAGTGAACTCCCCCTTCCAGGTTAGCCGCTGTTCCATTTTCCCTCATGACTCCAAGGGTCACAGATTCTTTGGTCCGATTGTTCAAATCACTGACCAGTCTTTTGCAATTTTCTGGGTCTTGCACATCGAAAGTTTTTTTAGAGGCTTTCAGGACTATGGCTTTGAGTTTCTTTGATCCCATGACAGCGCCCAAACCGGTTCTGCCAAAAGCGCTGTGCCCGTCATTCATTATGCAGGAAAACTTTACCAGGTTTTCACCGGCTGGACCAATTGCAAGTATCTTGAATGATTGGCCAAACCTCTCCTTCAAAATAGAAGTGGTAGACTCGACTCCCTGTCCCCACAATTCTGGGCACGATTCGATCTTGGCCTCAAGATCCTTGATGATCAAAATGGAAGGCGAGTCAGCAGCCCCCGAAACAATAATTCCGTCGAACCCCGCGTATCTCAATTCTGGAGCGAAATTACCGCCACAGGAAGAATCAGCCCAGTGACCTGTCAAGGGAGAACGAGCCGCTGCCGAGAACCGGCTTGCTCCGGAAAGGTGTAAACCGGCGAACGGTCCAAGCGAGAAGATCAGCAAAGCTTCAGGCGCAAGCGGAAGGGCCTCGAAGTCCCCGTGTTCGAGAAATATTCTAGCGGCAAGTCCAGCGCCTCCTACAAACCTCTGGTAATAATCATGATCAGGTTCATAGAAACTTGTTGATCCGCTGGTAAGGTCTACTTTTAAGAATCTACCTGAATATCCTTTCATGAATTACCCCTAAGACAGGCTAGGCAATTATTTTGTTTTCCCAACCCATTTCTCTGAGAGTGTCACCGTAAATTGAAGCCACTCTTTTAAGTTTTGGCGCCAATTTCAGCAAGCCTGTAGCAGACCCTTTGACCCTTATTTTCTTCCTGGTAATCGCCATGACAGGATTAAGTTTGTTTGACCAAGACCTGTGAGCGTCATCAGCCGATAGACTCATAGTCAGGTCGGGCTGGTCTTCTGGCTTGCCCACTCCGACTTTTATTTCACCGTTTCTGCAATCAACGTGGAATGAGCAGTTGGGGCCGTCTTCAGAATAGTCAAACCAAATCAGTTGATTTACTTTCTTCAGACCTTCCGACAGTTCTGGGTCTTTCTTGGCATTTTCAAAAAGCGCCAGAAAAGCCTTGATCGGCTCTGTTTCATCTTTCCAAAACTCCATTTTAGCCTCCTCGATTTTTAAAATGCTTTCATAATAAGGCTCAATATATCAGCGTCTTCCAGGGATCTTGGGTTGTAACTTATCTGACTGTCGCCAGCCGCCAGTTCCACCAGACCTGATAGTTGTTCGGGGTCAGTCGGAAGATTGAAGTCCTTTAGAGTGTCTGTAAGACCTATATCCATTTTCAGCTTCTTGATAGCGTTCACGCACGCCATAGCTCTGAACTGATCTGTCTCCTCGCCACTTGAAACACCCAACGCCTGTGAAATCAGTGAGTATTTTTCTGGGGTCTCAGTTGCGTTAAACTCCATGACAAAAGGTAGCATTATTGCATTGGCGAGGCCATGGGGAATCGAATACAGAGCGCCCAATGCGTGGGCGAGCGCATGTGTAGCCCCAGTCATGGCGTTGCAAAAACACATGCCGGCCATCGTAGCCGCTATCAACATTTGTCCTCTAGCTTCTATGTTGTCGGGTTCCTGAACTGCCAGAGGAAGGGCCTGCGAAATTATTCGAATTGCGTGTAAGCCCAGCGCGTCTGAAATTGGCTGCGCCGCACTTGATGTTACGCCTTCGATAGCGTGAGTTAGAGCGTCCATTCCCGTAAATGCGGTTATTTTCGCCGGGAGCATGACTGTGAGTTCCGGATCCAAAATTGCTAAATCAGCATTACAATATGGATGTGTAACCGAAAGTTTCGACTGTGATGAGTCGTCGAGCACGACCAGGACATTGGTAACTTCACATCCCGTTCCCGCTGTTGTAGGTATCGCTATGTGGGGCGCTAAAGGCGCAGCGTCTTCCCAAAGCGCCGCTTGATCGGCCAAGGGTTTGAAATCACTCAACCCTTTTCCTAGAAGGATGTTGACAGCTTTTGCCGTATCAAGAACACTCCCTCCTCCGATGGCAATCAACGAATCGGCATGAGAGTCATTGTAGAGTCGGGTAGCTTCATTGATATTTTCAATCCTTGCGTCTTGAACAACGCTGTCGAAAAATCCTGCGGGTCGAACTCCCGACTTTTCGAGCGCTGCAACAACCTGTTGGGCTACGCCCGCTTTTACCAGGCCTTTATCAGTTATGATCAGTGGTTTGTCCGCGCTCATCTGTCCAAGCTCAAAAGCAATTTCTGACCTTGCGCCCGGGGCATAAAGTATTCGGCCTCTGTTTACCCATGTGAAGAATGGATCGAATTGCGGCATTTGGAAAGTCATCCGATTTATATAACCTCCTAGCCCAAGTATGGTAAATCCCGAGCCTTGCCGGGAAGCTTTCAAGTATCCTACTTCATAGTTAAGCAGGAATAAACCTCCCGGAATCAGTTGGGACAAATTTCTGAGGGGATATTATTGATTGACTATTTGAGCCTAAACTACGCAAACGGGGATTGCAAGTATCATGTCACTCTAATTTTTGATCGAGCGATAGATTTTAATAGATCAGATTTTAGGTTCACTAACAGGAATTGTTTTTTCAGTCATGGCAAGAATCAGATGATTTTCTAATCATCATGTTTCCCCAGACTGGCGGTACCAGAGTTCTTCGATTTTAGCTCAAACTCCTGAAGTCGAAACGGGTTTGCATTAATTGAGCCGGGCGCAACATTCCTGACTTCGTGTTTTGGTCTTGTGTGGCTATCAGACCCCCATGAGTATTTTTGAACCGGCTTCGAGTCTTCCTTTGGAACAACGGATCTTCTAGGACCTATCGAGGAAGATTCCTCATCTTTCCTGCCGTTCGACGCATGCGTCGAATCCTTTTGATCAGATTCGACCAGCTTGAATTTCTTTACAATTCCATTTGATCCGCTGATTGAAGCGTTTTGAACAGTCAGATCTTTGAGATTCAGGTCTACGACTATTCTGAATGTCTCAGATGGAACCTTCTTGTTCTGAAGCTCAACCAGAAGGAGACTATTGGTTACCAGCGATTGTTTGACTTCAAAACTTGAACTCTCGACCTTGCTCTCAAGAACCGGTTGACTCTTGACAGTAGATTCAAGAGGAGCGGGGGCAGGAACAGGAATATTTGCTGGATCTTTTTTGACTTGGGTTTGTGGCTTTGTACGTAAAGTCTGAGAGACAGCAGGTCTTCGTGTTGGTTCATGGCCTGGATTCCCCTGTATTGCTCTGGGATCTGTGGGGACATTCCCTAAAGCTACTACCGCAAGTTTTCCATGCTTTTCGACCATGAACGGCGGAACCGGGTATTCCCCAAAATCTATGACAAGTCTTGCTCTCTTCTCATTCTTTCCCAATCGGATTTCATTAATAGGGGGCTTGTCGACTTTGATTCGTGGAGGAATTTTCCCCAGCCCTGTGGTCTCAAAATCTATTACTAGCCGATAGGGATTCTGAAACGCAAAAGCCGTGTGATTCCCCAGCGCTTTATCGCCCTCTATGGTGATCTGTTTTTGATCCGGTGAAACCTGGACTTTGTTTATAACAGGTATTTCCAGTTCCTGGGCTTCAGCGAAAATGATCATCAACGGCAAGGCGATCATCACAAAAAGGATGTTTTTTAAAAAGGGAGAAACTCTAAAAAACATGTTCGTAAATCCTTTTAAACTCGAAATGAATTGTTCGGTAAGAATCGTCTGACTTTTCGTGAAACGCTCTTGACATTATGCTCCGTGTCAGTTTTTATACAGATTCACACTATCACAAGATAGTATCTATGTCAAAAAATAACATTGAAATAGCATGATATCAACTAAATATAATATATAAAATTAACTAAACCTTGTAACATAAAGTAATATATTGGGATTAATAATGAAGGCTTCGGTTTTGCTGATTATGAGGGCCACTGTAATCGCTTCAGCGTGTTTAGTTATAGGGTTAGGTTCGAACCTGATTCGAGCACGACACATTCCCTGGCTCTATGCTCTGGACACAGAGATCACATTGTCAGGCCAGAGAATTCCCTATGTAACAATTGAAGAAGCTGAAAAGTTTATCAATGATCCTTTAGCTGTTTTTATCGATACTCGGGAAGAAAAGGATTACATGCTCGGGCATGTTTCAGGGGCATTGCTTCTATCCCCGGAGGAAAAAGAAAACAGGTTTCCAGGTATTGAACCTTTGATAACTCCAGATACCAAACTTATTCTGTATTGTTACGGACCAGAATGTGACATGGCTGAAAAAGTCTCAGCTTTTCTAATCAATTTTGGATATACAAACATTGCGATCATGAAGGAAGGTTATGCAGCATGGGAAAAAAAGGGACTTGCAATCGAGAAGTCCAAGCGATCCAAGAGCTAGGGAGCGTATGAAATGAGGTGGATCACATTGATGGCCAGACTTGTTGTAGGCCTCATTTTTATATACGCTAGCGTTTACAAAATACTGGATCCGGGTGAATTTGCAGGTTCAATCCGAAATTATGGCTTGATTCCACCTGTATTCAGCAACCTGATCGCGTTGACTCTACCGTGGTTGGAGTTTGTTAGTGGAGCCTTTCTGATACTGGGAATACAAACCAGAGCCGCCGCCTTGCTGACGTCGGCAATGATGCTGGTTTTTCTTGGGGCGCTTATCTATGCTTACTCTATAGGCCTTGACATAGACTGTGGATGTTTCTCTTCCTCAACGGAATCGACTGGACGGATTGGATTGTTCCATTTATTCAGAGATGCAGGGGTGGCGTTGTTGTCGTTTTGGGTGTTGGTGTTTGATAGGGGCGAATTTAGAATTGCCTCTGCGTTTCGGATATGAGGTAGGTTGTCATGAATGTTGAACAGTTAATGGTGAAGTTTGAGAGAGTTGTCAGTTATATTCTCATGATCATGATGGGCATTGTAATATTATTGGCGCTTCTGGATGTTGGCTGGCTCATCATCGTGGATGTTGTTACCCCCCCGTTTCTGATTCTGGATGTCCACGAACTTCTTGATTTGTTCGGTATGTTTTTATTGGTACTGATTGGGCTGGAATTACTGGAGACAATTTACTCGTTCCACGAAAAACGAATCGTAAGAGCTGAAATCATACTCGTAGTAGCCCTAATCGCTCTGGCCAGGAAAATAATTATTCTTGACGAAACCAAACTTTCCAGCCTGACTTTCCTTGACGTTGGGGTCTTGATGTTGGCCTTAGCCGGGGCTTACTTTCTATTGAAGTTTGTCAACGAACGCTTTCAAGTCAAGAATTTCATGAACACCAATAGTCTTGATGGACCAAAAGTCAAATGAAACTATTGGTAACTATAGACGTCGAAGAAGAAGGTTTGTTCAGCGGGAATTACTCTCGGGAAGAATCCTCGGCTTCCAATGTGTTTGAATTGGACCTTCTCGATTCGGTGTTCCTAGAACTAAACGTAAGACCAACACTTCTGGTTTCATACCAAGTGGCAAACAAGGATAAAGCCCTGAAGAAAATGTTTGGTCTAAAAGACAGATGGAAGGCTGAAATTGGGGCCCACCTTCACCATTGGAATACTCCTCCAATTGTCTTTGATCCAGTTCCGCAACCGACTCCATCAGAATTGATGTCTACAGATCTTTTGGAGTCTAAGGCCAGCTCATTGTTCGAATCTCTGTCCGATGGACAATCGAGACCAACTTCTTTTCGGATGGGTCGTTTCAATCTCGGCCCAAAAATGTTTCAGGTTCTGGAACGAATGGGAGTCAAAGTTGACAGCAGCATTTCACCGCTAAGAAAATCGTATGGTGGCCCTGATCACTTGATGGCTCCATCTGACCCTTACTTTCCAAACCCGCTGGACCCAAGGGAAAAAGGAAAATCGTCAGTGCTGGAAGCACCCGTCTCAATACTGCCAATATTCAGGGGAGTTGATAGGCGCCTGGATCTGTTGTCGAAAACCCGATATTTCCCGGAACGCGCTACAGAATGGCTGGCCATGAATGTTGCGTCAATTGCCATTCAGCCGGCATGGGTCAACCTCAATGTTGCAAAGGCCGGGGTCAGGCTGCACAAGGCAAGAGGGGGGAAATGTCTGACGATTTTCTTCCATTCATCCGAACTTGCGCCTGGCATGAATCCTCTTAACACCACCAAGGAAGCTGTTCGAACTTTCATAAAGAATTTGCGAACGTTTATACAGTGGTTGCAGGCTCGGTATGATGCCCAATCCTATACTCTTTCCGAACTCTATCCTGTTTACGAACAACTTCGAGTCACATCAAAAGAAAATCAACAGGATTGACTGATCTCTCAATCTGAAGAGCTTTCCTGAATTCGCTCGAGATCAGCCTCCCGCCCAATCATGACGAGTATATCGCTGGGTTTGACAATAAACTCGGGGCCTGGCAGAAAAACGAACCTGGTCGGGACAAGTTCTTTTACAGCTATGACGAAAACACCGAAACGCTCCCTCAATTTGAGTTCCTTCAGGTTTTTCCCATAAAACGAGTCGGGAACCCCAACATCCATGACTTCAAAGTCTTCTGCAAGTGGTATGAAGTCGAGTAAATTTGGATTAATGATTTGCGCGGCTATTCGTCTCGCAGTTTCTCGCTCCGGAAAGATGGTCTCGGTAGCTCCTACGGATCTCAAAATAGTAGCGTGGTCTTCACTAACCGCTTTCGCCCGTATTTTCTTGATTCCAATTTTCTTTAGATGGAGAGTGCAGAGAATGCTGGCTTCCATGCTCTCTCCCAAGCTTACTATCGCTTCATCGAAATCCGCAGTAACCACTGAATTCAATCCGGCAAAATCTTTAGCGTCTAATATTCTGGCGCGTTGAACTTCATCCACTATTGAATTCACTCGAATTTCATCATAATCCAGCGCAATAACTTCAGCGAATTTTGCCAACTCTCTGGCCAGTTCGCTGCCAAACTGCCCCAGGCCAATGACACATATGAGTTTAGTGGATTTTTTCATCCTATCATCACTGTACCTTGAGGATATTTTACTCTAACCGTGGTCTTTGGAACCATGAAAAAGGCAACACTTAGTGGTCCCAGTCTACCAATAAACATTGTGCTTACCAACCACAATTTTCCATAATTGGAAAGGCTTGGCGTTAGTCCTGTGGATAGGCCAACTGTTCCAAATGCCGACACCTGCTCAAAGATCAGACTTAAAGAGTCGACGTTGAGCCTTGACTCTGTAGTTAATAATATCAACACCCCAATTATATTCCAGAATAAAGCCAATGCCATCAGAATGTCCGTTTTGCTCACAAGTTCGTGCGGCAGCCGCCTGTCTCCCAGTTGGACATCGCTTTTCCCGCGTAATCCAGAGACGAGTCTGGCGAGATATATGGCTACTGATGAAGTCTTTACGCCTCCTGCGCAAGATCCAGGAGACCCACCAATAAACATGAGAATAATGAGGATGAACAGAGAGGCGGAGGGAAGTTTTCCAATGTCGACAGAATTGAAACCTGCGGTGCGCGAAGTTACTGATTGAAACAGTCCGCCTAAAATCTTTTCGGACCAGGAATTTTCATCAGGGGTTAGACCGAATACTATCAACAGGAAGGTTCCGCCAACAACCAAGACGGTTGATACCCACAGCACGACTCGGGAATGAAGTGAGAAAGCTCTGGAATTAACGGCGCGCAGACCAATTGAGGAGCTTCTGAGATTTGACCAAATTTCATGCAATACTGAAAAGCCGAGTCCTCCTAGTATAATGAGAGTCATGATTACAAACAGCACTCCATAGTTATCTCTCAACCCCATTAAATTATCGTTTCTGAGTGAAAAGCCGGCATTGCAGAAAGCCGACACAGAGTGAAATATCGCAGAAAAAAAAGCCTGGGCAGGATCCATCGATTGGGACAGAAAAAAGACCAGGAAGACTATGCCTAATCCCTCTATAACTAGTGTCAACACAATGATGGTTCTAAATGCCTGGTGAAATTGGCTTCCCAGGTCCTTCTGAAATAGAGTTTCCTGGAGCACGGCCTGAGATTGCAAAGACATTCTTCGTCCCAGCATTTGAAAAGCCAGGGCGGCAAAGGTCATGATCCCGAGTCCCCCCAGTTGAATCAAGATCACAATTATTTCCTGACCCACAAAAGTAAAATCTGC
>DYRE01000306.1 GCA_020718965.1 Desulfomonile tiedjei | reverse complement strand
CGGACCTATCCCGGATCTGATATTCGTTGCCATTCCGATTGCCGGTGTATTCCAGCCTTCCGTCTCGATCGCGATACTGGGTTTCCCGACTGGTGGAATCATAGTGCCTGGTTCCGATGAGCCTACCATCACGATCCCTGATGTCCGTAGTCTGCGCCAAAGCCACAACCGGAACAGCAATCAAACAAATCAATGCTAACGCCACTTTTCTCATTTTCCTTCCTCCTGTTGTAAAATACATTCATGGTCAAAGTCTGGGATTTGCGGTTCCTCCGATTTGCGCCGATATTAATTTCGTTTAAAATATCAATTACATGAGCCATAACTCCGGGCTCCTTTCCCTTATGGTGGCCTCATTATCTCCCCCATATGTGTCATCCAGGGACACACGTTCCGGAAAAATATCTAAATTTTTTTCAATCGGTGTTTTTTTTGTAAAAAGCGCTTGCAGCGATGCGTTGTGGTTATGTAAGACTGCCAGTGAGAAACGATCAAACTGGATGACCAGCTCATGCAAACGGCCCCGAAATGGATGAAGACCCTTACATAATAGCCGTATGGATGGCCGAAGAAGAAAGACTGCGCCAGAAAAAGAAAGCCGCCAGAAGGAGAGAGCAGAAGCTCCTCTACTCCTATCAACCATTTCAGTATGATCAACGGCCAAATCAGTCGATAGGGAAATGGTTAATCTTTGGCGCTGGAGATAAATCAATGAAAGCTTTATTGGTTGCGGCAATCGTAGTAATCCTGTTTGTTCCATCACTGTCACCCGGATACAAGCAGGTCTGGAGCGGGAGCGGTAACCTCATACGGGAAGAATCCGGCGATTTGGATTGATCACGCATTGGCGAATCGACTTTTGTTTATCGAAAAATACGCGATTACACTCAAGTGTCAACGACAATTACATTTGAGCGCCGGCAATATGAACAACAAAAAGCATTTAAAACATTGAGGTCCGCTGTTGACAACCGACCTCATATTACGCAAAACCATCAGGTTATCGAGCGGCCGTTTCCCCTGAATATGCAGAACACCCACAGCCATCCTTCTGAATGGCGGTTATTTCTCTCACGATCTCAGCCCCCAGTCGCGATAGAATCTACCGTCATCTTATAGACATATTTCACCCAATCGTAACCGTAATAGCCTTCTGCGACAAGCCGGAGAGGAAACCCGTGTTTTTGAGGAAGTTTTTCTCCGTTGACTTGATATGCGACGAAGACCTTGTCCGCCATAGCTTCATCAATAGGAACACGTGTGACTTTCCCATAATTTCCTTCAGGTCCGCGAAACGTCACATGAGTTGCCCCCTCTTTTGGCGAGGCTAATTTGAATAAGGTTTTGACCGACACGCCTTTCCAGACGCCATGATTGGCGAAGAAGCCTGGGCAAATTAATAGAACGGGCCTTTCTATAAAATCGAGGGCCAATAATTCCTCGTAGGTAATTTTAAGATCCTTTTGAACATGCCCATCCACAAGCAATCTCCAGTCAGCGATTTGCGGGCTGTAGTCTTCTAATCCCATGGTTCCGAAATCATTTAGATGGGTTATCTCAAGATTGTTCACGTCCACATCTTTGGGATTCTGGTTTTTCAAGTTGGAATAATCAACGTCTTTGGAGGGCATTTTCGTCTCACTTTGAGCATTGCTTTCTCGCACCAAAAAGCCTGATGAACCTAAGAGCCCTAGTCCAGCGATCCACTTGCTGATTGATTTTATAAAATCTCTCCTGTTATTTCCAATAAGACTCATTTTACCGCAGCCTCTTTGACACAACTTGTAAGAGCATTAAGCAAATGCCTTGCGAAATCTTTGTTGTCCGCAAACAGTGGTCCGACTTTGAAGCCTTCTCTGCATTTCCTGCAAGCGTTTCTTTTTGATCATAGAAACCTGGCATAGATGTGTTATAAGCTTTCTATTCATCTACCCAGTTTAGAATGACTTTTCCGGACAGGCTGGACCGCATCACTTCAAAACCCTTCTCATATTCAGTGTAGTGAAACCTGTGAGTGATAACAGGTGTGATATCAAGGCCGGACTGGATCATCGAGGTCATCTGATACCAGGTTCTATACATTTCTCGACCGTATACACCCTTAATCGTTAGTCCGTTGAACACAACCATATCCCAGTTGATTGCCGTTTCTTGCCCAAAGATGCCCAAAATAGCAATCCTGCCTCCATGACAGGCGTTGGTAAGAATAGATTGCATGGCCTCTGGATTTCCGGACATCTCAAGGCTTACATCAAATCCTTCTTTCATTCCCAGCTTCTTTTGCGCCTCTTTTATAGATTCGGAGCGTGTGTCCACTGTCACGGTAGCGCCCATCCTTTTTGCAATTTCAAGCCTGTACGGATTGACATCAGCTACCACCACGTATCGAGCGCCAGCATGCCTGGCTACCGCTGTGGCCATGCAACCGATGGGGCCAGCGCCGGTGATGAGGAAATCTTCACCCAGAGCGTCAAAGGACAGGGCCGTATGCGTCGCGTTACCCAAGGGATCGAAACAACAAAGGACGTCCATAGGAATTTTAGTATCGCAGTACCACACGTTGGTGATAGGCATCCGTATATATTCGGCAAAAGCTCCAGGACGATTCACTCCAACTCCTTGGGTCTTCCAGCAGAGGTGCCTCCGGCCAGCCATGCAGTTACGACAACGGCCACAAGCGACATGTCCTTCTCCGGAAACCACATCCCCTATTTTGAAGTCGTGGACATTGCAACCTATTGCAGAGACCGTACCGACGAACTCGTGGCCGATGGTCATAGGGACCGGTATCGTTTTTCTAGCCCACTTGTCCCAGTTGTAAATATGAATGTCAGTGCCGCAGATTGAGGTCTTGTGGACTTTTATTAAGACATCATCAATTCCGATACTGGGAACCGGTACCTCATCCAACCAAAGACCAGGTTCTGGTCTCTTTTTTACAAGCGATTTCATTGTTTCCATGAAGTAACCCTACATTTGTGATACATAGATCATTCTAATTCATCGACACCGCAACTGAAACCCTTTTGAATTAGAAATTTTG
>DYRE01000305.1 GCA_020718965.1 Desulfomonile tiedjei | reverse complement strand
AGATTCTTTTCTCTGAAGGTTTCGACAAGCTTTACACTCTGGGGAGCAAGGGTATGTTTTCCCGACGTGGTTAAGTCCCACCTCTTTGGGTTTTCTACAGCTATATATTGAAGAGCTACTACTATTCCCAGAAAGATTAGGGTTCCAACAGCCAAACCTCCACCTTTCATTGTTCTGGATTGCATAAAGTCCGCCATTCTTCATCCCCTCCATCGCTGAGTTTCAATTGACCTAAAAGTTAAGAACAGGAAAACTGCGGTGAAAAAGACGAAATATGAGACGTCGGACACCACTATGATACCCTTTAAAAATGAGTCCAACCGTTCCAGTATTGAAACTTGTTTGATTATAGCCCCCCCTGTAGGTCCGGTGAACGAAGAAGTCCAACTTATAATCCAGAACATGAGCGCAGCTCCAAAGGAAATGGCGCCGGCGATTATCTGATTCTCGGTCACAGAGGATATGAAGCCTCCCATGGCTATGAAAGCTGATCCCATTAATATTAGTCCCAGGTATGAACTCAGGAAGACACCTATGTCGAAAGACCCCAGTGGAGCCATAATCAGAAGGTAAGAGAGAGTGCATGCCATCATTATCACTAAGACCGCCAACGTTGCCAGAAACTTGCCCATTACAATTCCAAAATCATTTACTGGATACGTTAGCAAAAGTTCTATAGTTCCCGACTTCTTCTCCTCTGAGAACAGTCGCATTGTAAGGAGCGGTATCAGGAACAGCAGGATAATACTCATGTTCTGGGCTAGTGGCCGAACGACCACATCAGTGAGGTTGATTCTTTCAGCGAACATGGGATTGCTCGCCGCCTGCAGACTAATTATGCTCAGAAGCGAAACATTCGCCCAGAAAAAGAACCCCGCTATAATTAGAAACATGGCAATTACAGCATAAGCAACAGGAGATACAAAGAAATTGGCCATTTCTTTTCGAAATATCGCTACCAGTCCGTGCACTTAGGCTACCTCCCTTCCTATAGCACTGTCTTCGGGCGCAGTGTCCACGGTTTCCTCGGTTATCAGGTCTATGAAAACATCTTCCAGACTGACATCAACTGACCTGAGTTCCAGCAAGTCCCAGTTCTTTTCAACTATAGCCCTGGCCAGAATTGGTCTTACGTCTGAGTCCTTTTCTGTCTCTACGCTTAGAGTTGAACATCCATCCTGAAATGGGACTAATACCTTGACAGACGAGACTCCTCCCAGGGTCGCGATGAGGTTCCGGGCCTCGAGTTCCTGAGCCCTTACAGAAACCTCAATCCGGGATGTTTTTCCGGAACCGCTTATGAGATTTTCCGGAGAATCTTCAGCGACAATGGATCCCTTGTTTATAATTATTACTCGTGAACAGATCTGGCTGACTTCGGGCAAGATGTGGGAGGACAGGATGACAGTTTTGTTGAGAGCGAAACTCTTAATCAAATTCCTGATTTCTCTTATCTGTTTTGGGTCCAGCCCAATTGTGGGTTCATCAAGAATGATGATGTCTGGGTCACCGATTAGCGCCTGGGCCAGTCCGAGTCTCTGCCTGTAACCTTTGGACAGCCAACGAATCATCCTTGCCTGAACGTCTTCTATCCCAACTATTCTGGAAACCCTTTCAATCTCTTCATTTCGATTTGAGGATGGGACCCCTTTAGCCCGCGTTACAAATTCAAGATAGCCGCGAACTCGCATCCAGTTGTATAGTGGCACATTCTCGGGGAGATAGCCAACCTTGCGCCGCACAGCCATGGAATCCTGCCCTATATCAATACCGGCAACCCTGACTGATCCCGATGAAGCAGGCGTGAAACACGTGAGGATTCTCATTGTGGTGGTCTTGCCGGCTCCATTTGGACCAAGGAAGCCAACAATTTCTCCGGCATTGACCTGAAAATTCACGTCCTTAACAGCGGCGAGGTGACCATAATATTTGGTCAACCCTATGACCTCAATCATGTAGCTTCCTCCTTAACCAATTGCTCAAGGGCCTTTTTACCAAGACAAACAGCAATGTCAAGTCTCACTTATTTATTATAATATTCAGTGAGATAATGAATTTATATAAAACCTGATAGTATTTCAAGTTATTAACATACTGTTATCAAATGCTATTATAGACACTTAGACTTGACCGGATGCGATTGACGTGATATAGGCGTCCTGAAAGCTTTTTGGGGGTTTGACAAGGGACCGACTTACCAAAGTAGCGCCTAGGGCTAAAGGAGAAATTACACGGTGGAGAAACATCAAAAAACCGTTATAAAGAGAGCATTGGCGGTTTTTTTGTCGCTGGCCATCTCTATGGTATCTTTCAATTTGGCCGCAGCCTCGGCTCCAACTGACGCTAAACAGGCTGAGAACGCCTTTTTCAGAGGTAGCCATTTGCTGTCACGGGACAACATGTCGGAGGCCCTGCCGGCCCTTGAAGAGGCTGTCCAGTTGGACCCTCAAAACGAGAAATTCAGGCGTGTGCTTGCCGTGGCTTATAACAACTATGCTATTCGTCTGAGCAAAGAGGGTAAGACCATTGAAGGATTGCGTCTGTTAGAAAAGGCCAATTCTGTAGTACCAAATGATGAACAAATTCAGAAAAATTTTGTTAACGCATGCTTGCAGTCTTTGACCGTTTCAGATGAACACGTTCCAGTTAGCGAAAAGCTCTATTTTGTTCGAAAAGCCCTGGAATTTGACCCCGCAGAGCCCACATTGAAAAAAGCGATGGCTGCCCTGATAAATAATGAGGGAGTGACCAGAAATCCCGAGAAAATGTCATCAGAGGAGATCAAACGTCTCGAGGATGCGCTCACTCTTGACCCAGGCAATCCGAGGATCAGCAAGAACCTCTGTGTAGCCATGTATAATTTGGCGTTAGAGCACGAAAAAAATGGACAGCTTGAAGATGGCGCCGATCTATTGAGAAAAGCGGCCAATCTCTGTCCCAAGGATCATGCTGTTGCGCAGGCGCTTGCCGGAACGCTTTCTAATCTTGCGGTTGTCAAAGGCAATGGCGGTGATTTCGAATCCCAGATTTCGCTTTTGAAGGAGGCGCTTG
>DYRE01000018.1 GCA_020718965.1 Desulfomonile tiedjei | reverse complement strand
AATCAAGCGCCATCGGGCCGAACTTGAGGAGACTGTGGAGAAACGCACATCTGCTCTTCTGGAGAGTGAGAGAAGGTTCAAGACACTGTTCGATGCCGCTCAAGACTGCATATTCATTAAAGACCTGGATCTAAGATATGTCGACGTTAACGCCGCTTCGACCGATCTTCTTCAGATGAGCCATTCCGAAATTATCGGAAAAACCGACAATGAACTATTTGGCGCCGCTTTTACTAAATCTTCAAAGGACAGAGATTCCAGAGTCCTGCAAGGACAAACCATAGAAAGCCAGGAGAGTTTCGTGTGGCATTTGCAACCGCTAACATTGGACTTTATCCGGTTTCCTCTCCTGGATTCATCAGGAAAAATATCAGGCATTTGTGGTATTGCCAGAGAACTGGGCAACACCCTTATGACTATGAGCGAAGAATCTCCCTCCGCAGCGCAATACCAATCCCAAGCCATGATATTGACCTTTGAAAAAGCCAATATTGCCGCAAAAACTTCCAGCACAATACTCCTTACCGGCGAGACAGGTAGTGGTAAGGACCACCTTGCCAGTTACATACATGAACATTCATCACAGAAAGGCGGACCCTTTTATTCTGTCAACTGCGCCGCTATCCCTTCAGAACTGGCTGAATCTGAGCTTTTTGGTCATGAGGCCGGCGCATACACCGGAGCGCTGCGAAAAAAACGAGGAATGCTTGAATTGGCTGAGGGGGGAACTCTCCTTCTGAATGAGATCGGAGAGTTGTCTCCTCTGATGCAAGCTAAGTTACTTACTTTCTTGGATACCTTCGCTTTCACACGGGTTGGAGGAGAAAAAAACGTTACTGTCAAAACAAGACTCATAGCTGCTACCAATCGGGATCTCTTGAATGAAGTTTCTGAGGGTCGCTTTCGTAAAGATCTTTTTTATCGGCTCAATGTTTTCAGTATCAATGTGCCGCCCTTACGGGAACGACGGGAAGATATACCATTAATCGCAAATCAGATTCTCATCCGCCTCTGCAATGACATGCAGTTTTCATTAATCCCCAAAATTAATCCAGACTCCATGAATACCTTGTGTTCGTACTCCTGGCCAGGAAATGTGAGGGAGTTACGAAACGCTCTGGAGAGGGCTCTTATTTTGTCGGGAGGAAATGCCATTGACGCCGGTCACTTGTGCCTCAGTCAATCGGAAGCGCCTATAGCTCCAACTAAAACCGGGATACCTCCAGGACGGTCACTTTATGATGTCATCGGAGATACAGAAAAATTTTTTATTGAAGACGCCCTTAGTCGCGCCGACGGCAAGAAAAATGAAGCTGCAAGGCTTCTCGGCATATCCCGATTCGCCCTGGTTAGGCACATGACCAAACTTGGGATCAATGAGTCATAGTCTGGCTCTGTCGGATTTCCCCAGGTAGCGGTGTTTGCTGAAATCAAAAACAAGCTTTGTTCGATTGAACGTTAAAAGGTCATTTCGTGCAAGACCGCACAATACGGCTATATTGTTCAGAGCGTTATCGCTCGTCATAAAACCTAGCTCTGACAAGCTTTTCAGCTTATCAATCCATATGGGCGTGCGCTTTCGCTCGGCACATTCATCCAGTCCCTTCCAACTTACTTAAGATTACATTCGGTCTGGAACAATAACCCACCGATCTTACATTGATTTATTTTAGTGAAATTTTAAAATTAATTGGCGCCATTCGTGCAAACTTTTTATTACACGCTGAAAGGATAATTTTGTCTGGAAGATCAGAAAAACCAAGTTTTCGAGCCGGAGGAACTGTTGACAAAGATCGGAGCCAATTCTCATCGCCTTTGCAAAGGACGAACCAGGGCGAAGGTTTCTTTGGGCTCGAGGGGGGGGGACCCCCTATACATTGATCTACGCTCCTGAGGATTTTTCTGATTAAGGATGATTTTGTTTTTTCTGTTTTTCAGTTCGGGTTCTTGGAATTGTTGACAAAGGGCGCTATGACAGGATTCTATGAATTGTCTATGGCGATTTGATTTTATAGCTGAGCATTGTTGATTTTGATCCTCGTTTGTTATCCGAGATTCTGCTTTTAACCTGGTCATTTTTGTACTTCGCCCTTAGTTTTCTTATATGGACAGTCGATACTGACTGTCCATATTTTTTATCAGCAATTCTCCAAAACTGTTCATCTTAAAACTCACATAAAATGTTGACAAAAGTAATAGGAAATCTTATTTTAGCAATGTCCGGATTGGAGTCTTTGTATTAGCTCCGAACAGCATAGTGAGTTCACAAAGGTTTCCTGTTGAAAAAAGCGTTCATGATATGGCTGCTAATTTTGGTCTACCAAGTATCGGCTTGTGTAGGCCTTTCGTTTGCTTCGTGCTGTTCACATGAACCCTGCAATCTGACCAGTCACGATTCTGATCACCTTCACGTTCATTCCGGAATTCATTTCCAAACCCACTTTTTATCGCATGTATCCGCTCTCGATGACCATGATTCATCGGCAATGAACAAATGTAGCTGCGATTCGCCCCTCCCGGATACGACCACTCAGACTGTATGCATAGCGGGTTCACCATCAGTTTTTTTCAGATTAACGCCCAGGAATCAAACCCACTTCGAAACAACCCTGCTGGACCTGGCGTTACATCCCCACCATTTATCTTTCCTATCATTCAATACCAGACACAATACCTATGTTTCCAGAGACTTGTCTCTTTCCGTTGTTCTCCTGATTTGAGAGTTCCCTTAACAACTCATCAAAAATCTTTATAAGGGGAGTTTGAAACGAGATGAAATCTCTATTTGTACTTTTGATCGCTATGTGCGTTTTCGGCTCAGAGCCCGCGGCAATGGCATCAAGTAGCTCTGCAAGGAACGCTATAAGCAAGAAATGGAACAAAGTTCAGAAATGGCAAAAAAAGCAGGATGATCGCTTGAAAGCTATAGAGCGAAGGGCCGAGCTATTACTCAATAACCAGCAATCATCATCTTCAATTTGCGCAGAATCCAAAGACAACAAAAAGGCCCGTGTTAAGCCTTCATACTAACATGTAGACTAAACATTCAACCAGCCTGGCGGTAATCCGGCGATGGCGCTGAAGGTGAAACCGCCTGGCTGAACCCTGACGAAGTGACAGCAGAACCTATCGAAGTAGTCATTAACTTTTGTCAGTCATGGCCCGATCCTAGGGAGATTGAAACATGCTAAAAAGAGAAATTATAGGAGTTTATGTTGTTGTCCTGGCGGGAATATTGTTGGCTGCCGGGATATTACTTTCCGATAAAAAGGCTTCCAGTTCCGTAGATCCTCATAACCACGGGAGTGAAAATGGGCATAAACACGATGCAGACGAAGGCAAGCACGGCGGTAAAATACTTACTGAAGGTCCCTTCGAACTTGAAATTTTAATTTACGAAAAAGGTTTGCCACCACATTTTAGAATCTATCCATACAAAGATCACAAACAATTAGACCCAACAGAAGTGAAGGTTTCAGTCGAGTTGGAGCGACTAGGCGACAAAATGACGAATTTTAGCTTCAAGCCCGAACAGGACTATCTCGTTTCTGATCAGGAAATCGAGGAACCCCATTCCTTTTTCATTAAGGTTCTAGCGGAATGGAATGACCGTAAATTTGATTGGGAATATTCACAGTATGAAGGCAGGCTCACTTTGGCGCCGGAAATAACAAACAAGATGGGTATCAAATCGACTGCCGCCTCCCCCCAAACCATCAGATCGATTTTGGCGTTGCCCGGAGAAATTGCGCTCAACACTGACATGGTGTCACGGGTAGTCCCCAGGGTTTCGGGTTTAATACTCCAATCGTTGAAAAATCTTGGGGACATGGTCGCCAAAGATGAATTAATCGCTGTTATCGATAGTCGAGAATTGGGTGAGGCAAAGAGTCAGTATCTCTTGGCGCTGGAGAGAGAAAAGCTGGCTCGGTATAATTTCGATAGATCCCAACAACTTTGGGAAAAACAGACAATACCCGAAAAAGAATTCCTAACGGCAAAGAAAACGTTTCTCGAAGAAAAAATTGGACTCACATCCGCAACCCGTAAGCTTGTGGCTATGGGGTTAAAGGAACAGGAAATCCTCAAACTTGAAGAGGGTTCCCTCAGTGATCTTACTAACTACCCTATTCGAGCCGCATTCGAGGGCATAGTTGTCAAGAAACGCCTATCTCCCGGCGAATGGCTGAAAGATGACGCTGAAATATATATCATAGCCGACCTTTCTACGGTTTGGGTTGAAATTACCGTGTATCCAAATGATCTGGAGTCGGTTCATGTTGGACAAAAAGCGGTCGTCAAGTCCGCAAGTTCCATATTAGAGGCTGAAGGAGAAGTTTCGTACGTGGGACTGGTGGTTGGGGAGGACAGTCGGACCGCCAAAGCCCGAGTGGTGATTCCCAATCCTGACGGGAAATGGCGTCCCGGTCTTTTTGTGAAGGTTGAATTGGTGCGAGATGAGACGTCCGTTTCAGTGGCTGTCCAGTCCGACGCCATCCAGACTTATAGGAATAAGCCCGTGATTTTCGTCCATTATGACGATCAATTTGAGGCTCGTCCCATCCAACTCGGGCGCAGTGACGGACAATTCACCGAGGTTATTAAAGGGCTTTCAAACGGCGAAAACTACGTTGTGAAGAACAGTTTTATCCTGAAGTCGGAAATGGGAAAAGCCGGAATGTCACATCAACATTAGGAAAACTCATGATCGCAGAAATTCTAAGATTCTCAATTAAACATAGATGGGAAATGCTCGCTTTCACAGGTATTATGGCGGGCCTTGGATTATACAGCTTAGGGCGCCTCAACATAGACGCAGTTCCCGACATAACCAATATTCAGGTCCAAATTACAGCTCAGGCAAAGGGTTTATCAGCGCTCGAAATTGAGCAAAGAATAACCTTCCCTATTGAAACAGGCATGGCCGGCTTGCCAGGTCTGGTTAAAACCAGGTCTCTTTCCCAGTATGGTATCGCTTTGGTAACCGTAATCTTTGAAGACGGGACCGACATTTACTTTGCCAGACGTCTGGTCAGTGAGAGAATTCAGGAAATTCAGGCCAAGCTCCCATTAGGAATAGAACCATTAATGGGTCCTATTTCCACTGGACTTGGGGAGATTTTTATGTGGACGGTAGAAGCTTCGCCGGGAGCCAAGAAACCCGACGGCAGTCCGTACACTCTCACAGATCTGCGCACCATTCAAGAATGGATTATTCGTCCTCAACTTAGAAACACTCCAGGGATAACAGAAATTAACACTATCGGGGGTTACGAACGTCAGTTTCATGTAACTCCGGACCCTTATAAGCTGATTTCAAACGGGCTCACATTTGCGGATGTAACCACAGCCCTTAATTCCAATAACGCCAATGTAGGCGCAGGATACATCGAAACCAGCTCGGGTCAATGCGTAGTGAGAGTTCCTGGACAGGTGGCGAACCTGGAGGACATCGGCAATATAGTTGTGAAAAGCGTCAGGGGGGTTCCTGTCCTTATCAAGGATGTAGGAGAGGTTAATTTCGGCAAAGAACTTAGGACCGGCGCTGCAACTAAAGATGGCCATGAAACAGTTTTGGGAACAGTTTTTATGCTCATGGGGGAAAACAGCCGAATTGTGGCTCAGCGGTCCAAACAAAAACTTGAAGAAATCAACAGAACCCTACCGGAAGGAGTCTCGGCAAAAGTTGTATATAATAGAACGACCCTCGTGGATAAAACTATAAATACCGTCAGGATCAGCCTTACTGAAGGAGCGATTCTCGTCATAGTTATCCTGTTTATTTTTCTAGGGAATATCCGTGCAGCGTTGATCACTGCGTCGGTGATACCATTGTCAATGTTATTTACCGCGACGGGCATGGTAGCCAACAAAATCAGCGCCAATTTGATGAGTTTAGGGGCAATCGACTTTGGCATAATAGTTGACGGGGCTGTGGTGATCGTAGAAAATTGCTCACGTAAACTCACTGACGCCCAACGACTCCAAGAGAATCCGTTGACCCGGAAGCAGCGAATCCATCTTATCTGGGAAGCTTCTCATGAAGTCAGAAAGCCTATGCTCTTCGGTGAGCTTATCATAATCATCGTTTACCTTCCGATCCTTACATTGACAGGAGTGGAAGGAAAGATGTTCACTCCGATGGCGTTGACGGTTCTTCTTGCATTGACCGGAGCGTTAATTCTTTCTTTCACCTTTGTGCCCGCTGCGGTGACTATATTCCTTACAGGCAAACGGTCACAGAAGGATAATTTACTTACTCGTGGCGCAAAAGCCGCTTATCTTCCGCTTATAAAGTTTGCGGTCAGGCGCCGCATTCTAGTGGTCACAACGGCGCTAGTCTTGGTGGTGGTAAGTGCGCTCGCTACTACAAAAATGGGACGTGAATTCGCGCCTGGT
Organism: Desulfomonile tiedjei; assembly: GCA_020718965.1. Taxonomy (GTDB): domain Bacteria; phylum Desulfobacterota; class Desulfomonilia; order Desulfomonilales; family Desulfomonilaceae; genus CAJBEZ01. The sequence goes on along the minus strand of DYRE01000018.1, from coordinate 7,748 downwards.
CTTGATGAAGGCGACATAGCGATTCACACCCTCAGGATACCTGAAACCAGTTTGTCCCAAGCCGTTGAGCTTCAATCAATCGTTTCAAAAACCATCCTTGAAAACTTTCCTCAAGTGGAAACCATAACCGGCAGAATTGGAACATCTGAGATCGCTACGGAGCCTCACCCTCCAAGTATAGGAGACAAGACAATAATCCTGAAACCTCGTTCGCTGTGGCCCGATCCTGATCTCCCAAAGCTTGAGCTTGTTAAACAGATTGAGGAGACGGTGAACAAGTTACCCGGAAGTAATTTTGAATTCAGTCAGCCGATCCGAATGCGGTTCAACCACTTGCTTGCCGGAGTATTGAGCGATGTGGCGGTAAAAGTCTTCGGAGATGATATGTCCGTAATGCTTGAGAAAGCTGAGGAAATATCCGAAGCGCTCAAGAAGCTTCCGGGGGCCGCTCACGTGCGAGTGGAGCCAGTGACAGGATTGCCTATGCTAAACGTCAGTATAAAGAGAGAAGAGATGGCTCGTTATGGGCTGAACGTTTCAGATGTGCAGGAGATCGTTGAGATAGCGGTTGGAGGGAAAACAGCGGGCCTGGTTTTCGAAGGTGATCGCCGTTTCGCCATAATTGTACGATTGCCAGAGAGTTTACGGACAAATGTCGAGGAACTCAAACGTCTTCCCATTCCTCTTCCTCTCAGAGACATTAACGACAGTTCTTTATTTGTGTCTACTTCAATACCTGAAGAAAAAAAACAACGCCATTTTATTGCGCTGGGATCAATCGCCGACCCGGTAATAACCATGGGACCAAATCAGATTAGCAGAGAAGATGGGAAAAGACGCGTGGTGGTGACGACCAACGTCAGAGACCGAGACTTAGGTTCATTCGTTAAAGAAGCGCAAAAGGCTATTCTCGAGACAATAAATTTGCCTGCAGGGTACTGGATCACTTGGGGTGGCGAATTTGAGCAACTCATATCAGCCGTGAAGCGCCTCCAGATAGTAATTCCTGTGACGTTATTTCTTATTTTCGCCCTTCTGTTTGCTGCGTTTGGATCAATCAAATACGCTTTGCTGGTCTTTACCGGAGTCCCTCTAGCTTTGACTGGAGGACTAACGGCCCTTTGGATAAGAGACATCCCTATTTCGATTTCGGCCGCCGTCGGGTTCATAGCTCTATCCGGCGTCGCTGTATTAAATGGGTTGGTAATGGTCACCTTTATAAACAAGCTAAGAGAAGAAGGTAGAACAGTTGAAGAATCAATAATCGAGGGCGCAGTCACTCGGTTGAGGCCGGTTCTTATGACTGCTCTCGTGGCGTCGCTTGGTTTCTTACCGATGGCATTGGCTACGGGGACCGGGGCTGAGGTCCAGAAACCGCTGGCAACCGTCGTGATAGGTGGTCTTATTTCAAGCACAATCCTAACGCTGGTGGTTTTACCGGCGCTATATGGGCTTGTTGAAACCAGAGAAAGTGTGGATTAGGCGGCCCAAGAGCTTGGTTGGCGCAGGCGAGAGAATGGACCCGATTATGTGATCCGCTCTCCACAATAGTCTTTCCTTACAAGCAAGTTAAACGGACTTCAAAACAATTTTCTAAAAGGGAGAATCTGATGAAAAAAGTTATATTGTTGTTGTTTGTTATGGTTTTTCTGGCTACAGTTGCGATTAATGCTCAGGAACAGAAACCGGCAGGAGACTCCAGGGTTTACTGCTGTCACGAAAAGGGGAAATGCGACAAGCTCCATACCAAAGCTGAATGTGAAAAAGAAGGCGGCAAAGTTGTAAAAAGCTGCAAGGAGTGCAAATAGAATCCCCGGCTCTTTTTTACCATGTTGATTTCTCAGGAGGTGGGGGCTCAAGTTGAAAAGCACGGAAATTACAGCCATAATCCTAGCCGCAGGGCGTTCATCTCGTATGGGAGACTTTAAACCTCTTCTGAGAATAGATGATAAACCTGTTCTGAAAAGGGTGATCTCGATTTTTCCTGAGGCCGGAATTAAAGACGTTAGAGTCATTGTAGGTTACCGTTACAGTGAACTGCTTGTCCAGATCGAAGAATGCGACGTTGCATGGATAAGGAATGACCGCTGGGAGCAAGGCATGTTTTCTTCTGTGAAGGCTGGTGTGGCTACAATTGAGGACACCGTAAAGGGTTTTCTTGTTATGCCTGTGGACATTCCCCTTGTCGAGGCAACTACCATCATTAGGCTCGTGGAAGTCTTTGAGCAATCCGAAAAGCTTGTGTGCTACCCTAATTTCCTGGGGAGACGTGGACACCCACCACTTATTTCAACTCAGTATCGTCAAGAAATCCTCCAATGGGAAAATTCTGGAGGCTTGGCTGGTTTTTTAAAGCAAAAACAGGCTGACTCAATCGATGTGGATGTTGAAGACGAGGGCATTCTGCTGGACATGGATACACCGGAGGATTACCGGCGCCTGATTAAAAGACATGGATTGAGACGCTTTAAATCTTCTGGCGACTGAATCAGATGTTCTGTTTGCAGCTTGTTCATGCGTTTTACCGTTTCCCTTTAAGGGTTTGAGGAATTCACACCGCAGAATTGACGCTACCAATGTTTTCAAGTCACCTGACGGTATTTGGCTATAGCTTTTATCAACTCCGGCGCAAACTCAATGACATCACAGACGACGCATACATCCGAGTGATTGAATATCGGCGCATAGTGATCCGTATTTATCGCCACAACGAAACCAGACCCTTGCATTCCTGCGATATGCTGCTGAGCGCCTGAGATTCCGCACGCGACATAAAGATCCGGGCTCACGATGGCGCCGCTAAGTCCGACCTGGCTTCCGCTATTGAGCCAGCCGGAGTCGCTCAAAGGCCTTGTGCAGCCTACAGCGGACCTGGAAAACATTGCGGCTAGCTCAAAAAGTAGCGCCAGGTTCTGCTTTTGGCGTATACCTCTACCTGCAGATATAATGACCTTGGCCTCGGACAGAAGTAAATCACATCCCGGTCCGGGCCTTACCCCCAGATCTTGAATTCTCAAAGATCTATACGCCCGTCGGGAAACGTTCACATTCCCGGAGCATGCGCCAGTATCGGCCCTTTCGAAACATCCAGGCTGGATACTTACAACCGTAATGTCGGTCATGGCTGAAAAAACAGCCTGAGCTTTGCCTCCTAAAACAGATCGAAGAAATGTTATTCGACCAGATTCGCTGCTAATTTCTTGTACTGAACTTATACAGGCGGCGCCAAGCTTCACCGACAAAGCGGGAGCCAAATCCGCGCCGGTCGAAGTTTGGACTAGGCAAACAAAGCTGGGTTTTAATTCCTCGAGAAATGACTTAAGGACAGCCTTGTATGTTTCCGGGTTGTAAGAGGCCAGTCCAGGAACCTCGATCGCAATCACATCGAACCCGTTGAAATGAGTCGCCTTGTTTGCGACTTCTTCTATTTCCTCCCCCAACATCACAATGGTTGGTTTGGCTTGAGTGACGATCTTCAATTTATTGGCGAAGGTAATGAGTTCAAAAAAGGTCGGGCTAAGCGCCCCATTGAAATGTTCAGCTATCAGAGCTACTGTTGCTTCCATCGCCTACGCTCACTTTATCAGTGACTTCTTGTCTAAAATTGCGGCCAGTTCCAGCGCCTTTTCAGAAAGAGTCCCCTCCAGGATTAAACTTTGCCTGGACTTTGATGGATGTCGGATTAATTCCGGTCTTTCCCTTGTTTCAACTTTTAAGAGCGCATCTGAACAAATGACGGGAATTCGCAGTTTCTTCGCGCGTAGTGTCTTGGACAGTGATGGATATCGCGGCTTGTTGATTCCAGACTGCACCGTCAAAAGGGCAGGTAATAAAATCTTCATACAGTGCCTGGCGCCGCTCTCGATTTCTCTTTCCACGTATATTAGTCTTTCTTCATACGAAATACGTTCAAATATAACCGATGTTGCGCATGGCATAGATAGCAGTTCGGCAATCATTGGTCCTGTCTGTCCCTGCATGTTGTCTTCGGATATAACCCCCGTGAGAATAAGGTCATAATCTTTGTCCGATGCGAATTTGGCTATCCAGGACGCGGTGATGAAAGGGCTCAGATATCCGGTATGCTCAGAAAGAATGTGCGTTGCATTGTCAACGCCCATGCCTAGAGCACGTAGAAGGATTTTTTCGGCCCGCTTTGGCCCCACTGTCACCACATCCAGAATTGAATCCGGAAATTTCTCTTTGATCAGAACAGCTTCTTCGACCGCACACTCATCGAAACGGTTCATTCTGTAGCAGTGTAAATTATTGTCACGTATCCAGCGAGACGCCTGGTCGAGCATGATGGGAGCGTCGGTTTCAGGAACCTCTTTGATGCATAATAGTATTCTCAATGAAATAAATTACTCCGTAAAGACTTGACTCCCACGTTGTATCCAGTAACAACCCCAGGAAGGCGCCTGACTCAAACTACAACCTGGATTGCTTGATGACCTTGTTCGCCGCTTTCTCGAGCGCACGGACTCCATGAATTAACATGCCAAATCGCTGGTCCTTTGTCTGACCATTATAGAACCTGTAATAAATCTGTTGCGCTATGACCGCCAAACGGAATAGCCCGAAGCAATAGTAGAAATCGATATTACCAAACGGCCGGCCTGATTTTTCGGTATAGCGACGAATAAGCTCCCTCCGCGAGTACATTCCTTCGAGATGGGTAGGCATAAGTCTAACAAGTTCCATTTCAGAAGGATCGTCTTGCTGGATCCAGTACGCCAGGGAATTACCGACGTCCATCAGTGGGTCGCCAACAGTGGCCATTTCCCAGTCAAGCACCCCAATGATCCTCGTTGGAAATTTTTGATCCAGCACAACGTTATCAAACTTGAAGTCATTGTGAACAATAGAGGACTGGTACGGATCTCTCGGGACTTTTTCGACTAGCCACGCCATGGCCTCCCCAAAATCCGGTGCGTCGGGAGTCAAAGCGTTCAGGTAGCGCTTAGTCCATCCTTCGACTTGGCGTTTCGCGTATCCTTCAGGAATTCCGTAATCCCCGAGTCCAACCTGTTTGTAATCGATCGAATGAAGCTTGACTTGCACATCCAGCAACGCTTCGCAAAGGTCCCCTGCCTGCGACGTGGTTAATTTCATCCCCACTGGAAGCTCCTTGCGCAGTATTATTCCCTGGATCCGCTCCATGATATAAAAAGGACAACCTATGATCGATATGTCCTCGGTATAAACTAACGGCTCAGGGCAGTATGGAAAGACAGGCCTGAGCGCTTTAAGCATTCTGAATTCCCTGCTCATGTCATGAGATGATTTGGCTTTTGTTCCGAAAGGAGGCCTACGAAGCACAAACTCATTCTGTCCAATTTTCAAGAGATAAGTAAGATTTGAATGACCACTGGGGAATTGCTGTATACTTAACTCGCCATCAAGCCCTGAAATATGATCTTTGAGAAAAGTTTCAATTTCTAAAGTGTTTACTTCCTCTCCGTCCCTGATTCGCTCAGCCTTGTCCGTAGGATCCACATTAAGCCTCCTGTCTAATTTTTCAAACGCGATATTTCAGTTTCATGAACACCAAGAAATACTTCTACAAACTGAATGATGAACTCAGCGTATTGGTCAACAGAGATATTTCTCCTGGAGAACTTCCAGCGTTTCAGATACCAGTCCTGTAGAATTGACTTGATGATCGCTGCAGTCAATTGAGGGTCCCTGGTTTCAAACAATCCTGCATCCTGACCCCGCTGGACAATGTCCGCAAATAGTTTTTCTGTCGCCATTTCACTCTCAATTGCATTTTCACGCTCAGGCCCCGAAAGATTCTTTGTTTCCATGTAGGAAAAATAAAACCATGGCTGCATCAACTCACTTAGATAAAGGTGGGTTTTTATAGCTGTCCTCAACTTTGAGACATCATCCGTATTCTGATCAACGAATTTAAAAAGAATTTCCTGGACCACCTTGCGGCCGTGTTCTTGAAGCATTCTCAGGAGATCCTTCTTGCCCGGGAAGTAAGCGTACAAACCGCCACTACTAAGTCCGGAGCCTTTAGCCAGATCTCGCATACTCATGGCATGAAAGCCTTTTTCGTTGCTGATCTCAAGGGTCGCATCGAAAATCTTTTCGAGGTTTCTTATAATTGTTTGTTCTTTGGTAACAAGGATGATGTCACGATTCTGTTCAACGGTTTGGCGAAAAATGTCGGCCTTTAGTGTCTGAATCATGTTCCTGAAATCGGAATAGTTCATGTTCTTGAGGTTTCCTGCCCTGCCAATTGAGAATTTTTCAATCCATCCTGTTAGCGGATATTCCTGCTTTGATGATCCTTCAGGATGCGCTTTGCAACAGCAATTTTGTGAACTTCATCGACTCCATCATATATTCTCGCAGCCCGTTCAAACCGGTAGAAAAAGGAAAGTATCGTGTCATCGCTCATTCCTAGCCCCCCATGCGCCTGTAGCGCACGGTCAATAACATGCTGCAGAACATTGGCTACAAAAAACTTGATGAGCGATACTTCAGTGCGGGCGGATTTCTGGCCCAGATGCCTCATTTTCCATGCGGCATGGAGGACCATCAGTCGAGCGGCCTGGATTTCCGCAGCGCTTTCAGCTATCCAACCCTGAATTATTTGCCGGCTCCCGAGGAGTTTTCCCGGCGCTATGTTCCTGTTATTCGCCCTGGAGAGCATAAGATCAAAGGCCCTCTGGCAAATCCCTATCCACCTCATGCAGTGGTGTATTCGGCCAGGGCCCAGCCTGTCCTGGGCTATAACAAAGCCTTCTCCCTCGCGGCCAAGAAGATTGTCACACGGGATTCGGCAATTTTGATAAAGTATCTCAGAGTGGCTGTGCCATCCGCTGCCTTGGTGGCCCATAATTGATATGTTTCTGACATTGTTGAAGCCGGGCGTGTCACAGGGAACGATAATCATGCTCGCCTGTCGCAGTGGGGGCGCCTCAGGATTAGTCACGGCCATGACGATAGCGAATTCGGCCCCATCCGCCGCAGTGGTATACCATTTTTGGCCATTTATGACGTAATCGTATCCATCCTTGACTGCCGTAGTTTCGAGCATTGTAGGGTTCGAGCCAGGCATATTGACTTCCGTCATGGAAAAACAACTTCGGATATCTCCTTCAATTTGCCGTTGAAGATAATTCCGCTTCTGATTATCTGTTCCATGGAGATGGAGTATCTCAATGTTACCAGCGTCAGGCGCCTGACAGCCAAAAACGTAATGTCCGAGGGGCGATCTCCCCAGGGCCTCAGATACAAGGGCAAAATCCATTAGATCAAGCCCCATGCCTCCATATTCTACAGGATGAGGAGGGGCCCACAATTCCATTTTTTTAACCATTTCCCGTTTCTCATTCAATACAGGGGAAAGATCCTCGAAAGACTGATGAAAAAAATCCTTTTCAATCGGAATCACCTCTTTTTCCATGAATTCATTCATCATCTCAAGAATAGTCTGCATTTTTTCAGATACGTTGAAATCCATGAATCACTCCTTCACCGGCCCTTGGCCCCTCAAATTAAATGCGATAACTGATGATTACATACGGTCGCTCATGGGTCAAGGTTTTTCTAACGATCGTTCGTTATATATATTACCTATACTTTTCGCTTTCACCCTACCTAAAAAAATGAATGTGTTTGTTAATACTTCATTATGCTGTTGGTAACCTTGAACACGGCAATGTATAATGGCTTCTAACCGGAGTTGTTCGGAAGGAAGTAACCTCAAAGTTTTGCGGTGTTGGGAGATT
>DYRE01000304.1 GCA_020718965.1 Desulfomonile tiedjei | reverse complement strand
GAAAAACATGCGCTGGTTCAAGTTCGAGGACGGCTTTCAAGAATCGAGCTTCACTGTCAACGGTTATACTGTAACGTCTCCCTGGGGGCAAGGCTGTGTCAGGGGTGAAGTTGATGTTAAGGGCGTTTTGAATTGCAGCAGCCAAGTTTTCCGCAACAGGAAAGATAGCCGCTTCGTCAAGAAGGTTGTCATTGAGAATGGAAATCAGGGTGTCGCCTGGACCTGTAACATCTGTCGCTTCCTGAGACCCGTTGAGCATAGGATCGACTTTGTGTTTTGCGGAACTGTCAGGAATAATTGCAATTGCACAGGCAGGGCCGGAAGTAGGTGGTAGATTGTTCCCCGATGTTTCTCTGATGTCGCATGAATGCGGAATGTTTGAGCCCGATGTAGGCCACACATAGAAAACGGCGGCGGCTACCAGACAAAAACCCAATGCCAGAACCCGGGTTTTTGACCAGTGTCTGCGTTTATCGGATTTTATCAAAACCGCGCTGTCACGTGCCATAGCTTACGCCTACACCTCTAATGTGATGGAAACTAGCATGAAAAGATGTTTTAGTCAATTATGATTTGTAAATCGCCTGCCGAGAGCCGAGGAAGATAGCGACCGGGAACAAAAAGATGGTCTAATGGTCTACAATTAAAAAAGGTTGTTTATCCAAAGCTATTTTTTCCTCGAGCCAGTGATGATGGCTCGCGTACGGTCTGCGGGGAGGTAGCCATGAAACTGGAAAGGGATGACTGGCTTGACAAGCATGCGGTTTTCTGCCGAGTTTTCAAGGGACGATGGTCGGTTCGTCACTGTCTGAAGATTTATGCCGAAATCAAGGATCTGAAGATTGAGATGGCAATTAGAGCAGGCGGTGGTGTCAAGCGTTTACAGTCGACCTACAATCCCTGTGAGAACTGCATAGCGCTGGCAAAAGCGCTTAAAGAGATTCAGGCCAACAGTAATGGTGGATTAGGGGTGATCGACGAACCCCAACAGGAAGAAAAATGGGCAGCTTGTGGTTAGCCTTGATTTGATACGACCAACCGGTCGAATGGGTGGCCTCTTTAGCCTCTATTGGTTGACAATTACTCTCGCAATCCCCAATAACAAATAGGACAATATTATTTTAGAGAGCATGTACGGAAAATGACGCTTGCGAATTTTCCAATTTCTTAAGAGGTCTTACCACAAAAAACATGAAAAACACTGAACTGAATTTTGAACAAGGTCCCATTAGACCACCAAGCGAAGCCGGGAGTCTTCTTTTAAGAGTGACAAGAAATTGCCCTTGGAACAGGTGCGCTTTCTGCTCTACTTACAAAGGCAAGAAATTTTCAAGGCGGCCGATTGAAGAAATCGTCGCCGACATCGATACGATGGCGACGATATACAACGAAATTAAAAATATATCGTGGAAAATGGGTGATGCCGGTGAATTCACCAATCGGGTTATCAGTTCTGTGTTTAAGGACGCTAGTCTACCAGATTCATTTCGTTCTGTGGCCTATTGGATCGCTTCAGGTGGTGAGACCATTTTTCTGCAGGACGCCAATTCTCTTATGCTTTCAACGGATTCGCTGATAGAAATCCTTAACCGTATACGCAGAAACTTTCCTCAGGTGATACGTGTTACTTCCTATGCTCGAGCTTCAACACTGAAACAAAAAACCGTGGATCAATACATCAGGCTAAAGGAATGTGGCCTATCACGACTTCATGTAGGTATGGAATCTGGTTCAGACAGGGTTCTGAAGTTGATCGACAAGGGATGCAAATCGCAACAAATGATTGAAGGGGGCAAGCGTGTTGTGGAGGCTGGGATTTCCCTGAGTCTTTATGTAATTCCAGGCATTGGAGGAGTCGAGCTGTCAGAGGAACACACGCGTGAGACTGCTCAAGTTATCAATGAGGTCAACCCGTCTTTTGTAAGATTCAGATCGCTTTACGTTCGACCTAAAACCATTCTGGAGCTAATGAGGTCCCAAGGCAAGTTTAATCCCCCCGGTGAAGATGAGATCGTCATGGAAATTCGGGACATTATTGACAGGCTTTACAATATAACTACAACGATTGTCAGCGATCATGTTCTCAACTTACTCGAGGAAGTGGAAGGCAAGCTCCCCGAAGACAAGGAAAAGATACTTGCCGTCATCGATCAATATCTTAACTTGTCCGATGAAGAGAAGCTTATGTATCAACTAGGTCGACGTGGAGGCGCATTCAGGAGTGTCAACGATCTTTACGAACCTGGTGTGCGGACCCGACTGGAAATGGCCAAGAAACAAATTGAAAAAGATTTGCCTGGTGGTATTCCGGAATATATTCAGGCCATCAAGAAGAGATTCGTGTGATGATTGACCAAACTAAAACTTTCCTTGAAACACTTTATAACGCATTCCGTGACAATTCCAGAATGAATCATTACGCTGAGTATGATGGCGCCAAAGTATACTCCACTATGCCGATCACTCCATTTCTTTACAATTTCTTCATTTACAACACTGTCTACCAGTATGATTGGGACGCATCGATAAGGCAAAAGACGCCAACGCTATGGTCAGCAGAGCGGGATACTCAGGTCCGAGGAGACTCACTGGAATCTCCAAAATCAGACTCTGAGTTCGCCAGGCAGAAAAGACTCGAAAAATTTATGCGAAAGTCCTGCAAAAGGGACAACAGAATACTTCACACAGCTCTGATACCTCTATCGAGGCTTTCCGATCTAAATGGTCGATGGACTTCTTTGTTTGTATCGACATCAAGAACTCACCGAGAGGCTGTGGAGAGTTTTTTCAGACACTTGTCTGAGTTGTCCCGTGCGATTCAACTTGCTCAGGAAACTGGAGATGGCGTTTTTGCAGCAACCAAACAGAATTTCGAAATGATTCAGAAGTGCCGCTACTTCGTGTACACTTTAAGAAACGACATCATTTCAGGATCGAAGACACTCGGGGATTTTGATGATATTAACCACGAAAAACGGGTAGCTCACTACGACCTGTTTATCAAGTGTCTGTTGCAGTTATTTTTTCTTTCTCATGAATTTGGGCCATTGCCTGAGGTGGTTTTCA
>DYRE01000303.1 GCA_020718965.1 Desulfomonile tiedjei | reverse complement strand
TTACATGTGTATCGGCGGCTTAGCTTTTTTGGCCGTTGGAGCGATTCTACAGATTCTTGGCATGGTTCCCGAAAATTCGGCCTTGGCCAGTTTATTTCAATCATTGACCATGGTTATGGCTGTTCCCGGCTATGTGTTGGGAACAATAGGCGTCTTGGGGCTTATCGTTAGAAGAAAAATCGATTCCGGCCTTGCTGACGTAACGGCTCCGATAGATTTCATGAACCTGATATGGCTCGGCCTCCTGTTTGTCACGGGATTCATGGTGTGGCTTCAGGATCCTGGTTTCGGTGTTTCCAGATCATATTTTGTGAGTCTCTTGACATTCAGCCCAATGGCAGAACCTATGGGGGCTATTCATGTGATAAACCTATTGATCTTTTGCGGTTTCTGGGCTTACTTTCCGTTTACTCACATGACGCACATGGTGTCAAAGTATTTCATGTGGGACAAGGTAAAGTGGGACGACGATCCAAACAAAGGGGATCCAGGGATGGATGCAAAGATAAAGAAATATCTTGCCTATCCTGTCTCTTGGGCAGCCGAACACATAGACGCCCAGGGAGGCAAGAAGAGTTGGGCCGAAGTTGCCACGAGTAATCCTTGGGAATCTAAGGAACAGAAATAAGCGGAGGAGTTGATATGAGACCCGAAGAAATATCTAAAAGAACAGAGCAGTTAGTTAGTATAAAGTTGGAGGACCTACCTCCCCTACCTCCTCCTTACAGCGATTATGAAGAAACCCCTATCACTCCACTAAAGGAAGAACAGAAAAAGAAGTGGGAACATTCACTTGACGGTGTAAGCGCCCTGACTCTTCCGAAACCGGAGACTCCAGAAGAAGAAGACAGACTGGTCAAGTTATTTTTAAGTGGTCTTGAAAAACTGATGACCAAAGAAAATAACTGGACATTCCTTCAACCGTTGATGCTGTCAATGGAATATTGCGCCAAGTGTCAAACCTGCGCTGACGCGTGCCCAGCTTTTGAGATGAGTGGTAAAAAAGACATATACAGGCCTACTTTCAGAGCTGATATTTTACGTAAAATAGTCAAGAAATATCTGACCCCTGGAGGGAAGATACTCCCAGGATTCAGGGGACATGACATCGATCTTAATTGGGAGACTATAGCCAGGCTAGCCGAACTATCATACAGGTGCACGCTTTGCCGGCGCTGTACTTCGGTATGTCCGGTGGGTGTCGATAATGGTTTGATAAATCACGAGTTACGTAAGATTTTCAGCCAGGAAATGGGGATTGCGGGGCCCGAGATTCATGAAAAAGGATCAATAAAACATCTCAAATTTGGTTCCAGCACCGGCATGACTACCGCGGCAATAGCTGACATCATAGAATACCTTGAAGACGACATCGAAGAAAAAACCGGCAAAAGAATCAAAATCCCTCTAAACAAAAAGGGAGCCGAGATTCTCCTGATCCACAATGCGGGCGAATTCATGGCCTGGCCTGAAAACCCCATGGCGTTTTCTATTCTTTTCGACGCAGCAGGGATCGATTACACTTTGTCTACAGATCTGGTTGGGTATGACGGAGTGAATTACGGGCTTTGGTATGATGATGTCCAGTTTTCACGGGTAGCGATAAAACATCTGGAAATAGCTCGAGACCTCGGGGTAAAAAAAATAGTCATAGGCGAATGTGGTCACGCGCACAAAGCCCTTTCTGTGATTGCGGACAGACTGCTCCCAGGTGAACAAATGATCCCGCGTGAAAGCTCTTATACGCTTCTGAATGAAATAGTAAAATCTGGAAAGATAAAGTTTGATCCCTCCAAGAATGACTTCCCTGTAACCTTGCATGACCCCTGTAACGCGGTCAGGTTAATGGGGATTGTCAAGCCCCAAAGAGAAGTGCTCAAATCTATATTCCCCCCGGGTCGTTTCAGGGAAATGGAACCACACGGCGTCAAAAATTATTGCTGTGGAGGGGGGTCTGGTTTTGCGATCATGAGTTCCGGAAACTTTAGTGACTGGAAACGTCTTGTCTCGGGCAGGAAGAAACTTGAACAGATACTGAATGCTTTTCAGGGAGAAATGGACCCGTCTATTAAAAAAATGGTTTGCGCGCCGTGTTCAAACTGCAAGGGTCAGATCAGGGATATGCTTGAGAGCTACGAAGTATTTGAGAAGACCGGTATTTGGTATACCGGCCTGGTAGAACTGATGGTTAACGCTATGGTCGAACAGGAGACCCCGTTTCTTGAATGGCCTGGTGAAGAGGACGATGATGACATGTAACCAGTAGAGCTTGATTAAGAACTAAAAACGGTCGGCTTAAATGTGAACCGACCGTTTTTTGTTTAAGAGATCAGCTTTTATTTTTCCGATTTCTCACTGCATAACTCCACAAGTCTGTTCCATCTTTCAGTGACCTTATCCTGAATTTGCTGGGTGAAGTGTTCATCCAGATGCCTGTAACGGCCCTGGCCCTTAAAATACTCCGAAACGGGTTTTAGCTCTTTTGGTTTCCTATTGAGCTTCCACACCCCATTTTCCACCTCATAGAGCGGGAACACGCCAGAATCAACGGCTAACTGGCCGTATTCTATAGCTTTATTAGGAGGCACTCTCCAGCCGGTAGGGCAGACAGATAGAATGTGAATATATGACGGTCCATTAACTTCTTTTGCTTTTTGAATCTTTTTCTGAAGGTCAGTAAAAAAAGTAGGGCAGGCAGTGGCCGTATAAGGGATGCCATGAGCAGCCGCAATGGCGACCATATCCTTTTTGGATGTGGATTGACCTTCAGGTTTCAGTTTTCCTGCTGGAGATGTCGTGGTGGTGGCGCCAAACGGGGTAGATGATGATCTTTGAATGCCCGTATTCATATAAGCCTCGTTATCAACGCACACATAAATGACTTTGTGCCCACGTTCGATCATCCCGGACAATGCCTGGAATCCGATGTCAGTGGTTCCACCATCACCGCCCATCGCTACAATTGTAACATCTTTGTCTGGAACCCTACCTTTTCGGCGTAACGCCTTTAAGCCGGACTCAACGCCGGCGGCTACCGCAGCAGCGTTCTCGAACGCTACGTGTATCCA
>DYRE01000302.1 GCA_020718965.1 Desulfomonile tiedjei | reverse complement strand
GAATCCGGGGTTCAGTAGAATTGCACTCTGAATATGAAAAAGGACTTCAGGACATTGATGGTTACTCACATATTATACTGATTTATCATTTCCACCTCTCGAAAAATTGCGATCTCCTCGTTAAGCCTTTTCTGGACAACAAACTTAGAGGTGTATTCGCCACTAGAGCCCCAAAGCGCCCTAATTCAATTGGTTTTTCAATAGTAAAACTAGTAAGTGTGGATGGTAACAGGCTCGAAATAGAGGATGTGGACATTATTGATCAAACGCCGCTTCTGGACATCAAGCCATATGTTTCAGATTTTGACAACCGATATGAAACAAAAGATGGCTGGCTTACGGAAAAACAACTTGGGGCAAGAACCAAGAGATCAGACAACAGATTTAGTTAATAAACGATTTACTCTGCAAGACTTTCCGAGATTCCAGGCATACTCATTTTCTACACAGAATATCTACCTGATGGGCAAGGTAAACCAGTTCCCGCTTTTCGACCTGAGAGTGCCTTGTCACAATCCAATCTCTAAATTTTCTCTCATCAATTTCCGGTCTGCCTTTAAGCGCCAGATATATCGTATGTATTATAAAATGAAGGAAATAGGCTTCATCCTGACGATAACCGTCTTTCCCCGCAAACACAGTCCAGTCTGAAGACCCGGCTTCCAGAATATCCAGACCATTGTTCCTGGCGTTTTCGAAAAGATGCCTACCCGTCCTGCTGTCTCCCGAAACTTGACCGTTTGCTGTGCGCTCATCCATGGTCTGATGATAAAGACGCTCTATGAGTAAATCGAGATCTCGGTCCACCCCCGGTTCAAATATCGTGACTCCATCAAAGTTAATCGTAAAAAACAACAAACCCTCTGGGTTCAAGAGATTCAGCATGATCGGCAGGGTTTTTCTAACATCTACGAGGTCAAGGAAAGCGTTTGCCAAAATTACGTCCCATCTTTCAGCGGATGCGTTTCTTTGAGCGAATTCGAAGAAATCACCTGTCTGTAGATCGAGAGTCGCATCTATTCCTGATCCATGAAATCTGAACTCGTTTTCAGAAATGTTGTTAACACAGTACCCGAGTTTGTCAGCCCACAAAGGGAGCCTCGACTTTGCTTCCAGGGTATTTTCCGGCATAGCGTCCAGCGCCGTGTATTGTACGGCTTCTATGAGCCCCCATTGGATGGACCGCTCAAACATAGTCCCAATCCCGGACCCAATTTCCAGTACGTTAAGGGGCTTTGACTTATCCAACGTTGCCAGAGTTGCCCGAAATCTATCCCACACGCACCGGTTCAAAGCACGGTCATCAATACTTTTTTTTGCTGAGAGATAACGTGCGAAAGAGTAATCTGATTCATTAAACATGATTACTTTAGACCATTTCCTTAATGAAATTTAGGATCCTTTCACAACTCTGTTCCCATGTCGGGTGAGCAACAAAACGATCCATAGCAGCAATCCCCATCTGAGCCAGGACCTTTCTGTCTGTGGCCAAAAGACCTATCTTGTCGGCAATAGTGTTTATATCCCCGGGGGAGACAAGAAAACCTTCCACACCGTCACTTATTATTTCGTGTGCGGCCCCGGCCGCAGTGGCTAAAGATGGACAGCCAAACCCCATAGCTTCAAGATAGACTATGCCAAAGCCTTCGTACGAAGAAGGAACTACCAGAACATGGCTGTTCATGTATTCTTTCTCAAGATCTCCGCTGTCCATAGCGCCTAAAAGTCTTACATTGCTTTCCAGGTCCAGCCGTTTCAAACCGGCTAAAACCAAGTTGGCGTAAGCCTTGTCAGTCTCAAGACTGCCCACAACCCTCAATGTCCATTCCCTTTTCGGGATATACGTCAGGGCCTCCAGGAGAGTAAGCAATTCCTTTCTTGGAATAAGGCTTCCAACAAATAGTAAGTTTACGGGGCCGGAACGTTCAGCCCTTTCACGAATAAAATCCTTTGAAATCTTCTGGTGTTGAGGATTTCTACCGGGGTGCGCAATAACAAACGGTTTGATTGTTACCCCCAGATTGTCAACACTCTCTCTGGTCGTCTGACTATTGAAGATAAACCCATCGTTAGTATCAAGATATTTTTTCTCTACCGTTCGATACAACCGATTGGCGGTTTTCGAACGCGATTCGCTGCATCTAAGATGATGAACTATCGAAATAACAGGGTATTTTCTGGAGTGAAACCAACAGGAGTTGGAGGCCAGCAGGGATGGATGGTTCAATTCATCCTGCAACATAATATCTACATTGGCCTCTCTCAGCTGCCTAAAGAATTTCATGGAGAAGTTGTCTGCCAGGTGAGACAAATAATTGCGCCAAGGAAGTGAATACACTTCAACCGAGAATCCGTAAGCCCTTAAATAATCGACTAACTTTCGGTCATAAATAAAACCGCCCGTTATGATATCCAGGCTTCCATAGATTACAAGGCCAACTCTCAAGAACGCTCTCTTCTAAACGAAGCCCAGGCTATGTCATTTTCCCAGATTATGGTGATTACTGCGGTTATGTTAGGAGCCTTTAGGCCTTCGCAAAAATCTTCGCAAAAGATTCGGGAGAAGTGCTCTATGCTAGGATTCAGTCCTATAAATTCAGGGAGTTCGTTCAGCGACCGGTCACAAAAATTACCGACCAGCTTATCAAGCAGATTTTCTATTTCCACAATGTCGACCAGATAGCCGTGCTGGTCGAGTTGCCTACCTTCAAGTCGAACCTCGACGCGATATTGATGGGAGTGAATCTCGTTTTCCGACCCCCAATCCCCTCCAAAGAGAAAATGTTGGGCGACAAAATTTCTTTGCACTGCAACTGTATAAACAGAATCTCCGGCATGACAGCTCATTAAATCTCCTCGTAATTGAAAATCACCTGAAGGACCTCTTCCGGTCTCTCGTTAATAATTCTGTAAGCCTTATCCGCATCGGCAAAATTAATTCTATGGGTAATCAGGTTCTCAGGCGCAATTTCCTCTATTAGCTTCAGCGCTAGTCCCAATCGTCTTGATTTAGTCCAGCGTCCGGTCCAATGTGGCGCAATTGAACTGACCTGACTGCTTATGAGCTTTATTCTACT
>DYRE01000301.1 GCA_020718965.1 Desulfomonile tiedjei | reverse complement strand
TTAGAGGTGGATTTCCTCCTGACACTACAGTGCGGGATATACAGGAATCACTCAGATGGTCTCAGGATTAAATTATTCAAACGTTTCGATATGTTAAATTGCCATAATTCTGTCTATGAGCTATAATGGTCGCTGGGTGACTATAAATCGACTAATGATATTTTAAGGAATGAATAGTGCGTTTTTTATTTTAATTTTTTCGGTTAAACTTTAGCGTGCTTGGCAGCGACAAGCCTGACATCTTGATGATGTTGATAAAATGACTGATCAGCCAATTTCCATCGAAACTTCCAATACCGAAAGCTTGTTTAGCGCCGTAAATATGTCTTCACAAGGTTTGGTCTTCGAACGATATTTCTCATGTCAGGACAAAAATCCTTTCGATCTGGTTGATTGGAAAAAGAGACCCACCGTTATTCGAAATGACAAAGGACATATAATTTTTCAGCAGAATGACGTCGAAGCTCCTTCATTCTGGTCGGATATGGCTGTAATGGTAGTGGCCTCCAAATATTTTCGAGGCCGGCAGGGCTCCACCGAAAGAGAAAACAGTGTTAGGGAGCTAATCACGCGTGTGGTCGAAACTATAACAGGTTGGGGAACAGATCAGGGTTATTTCGGTTCAGAGGAAGAAGCCAGAGTTTTCAGAGATGAATTGACGGTTATCCTCTTGACTCAGCGTGCGGCCTTTAACAGTCCTGTATGGTTTAATGTGGGAATTGAAGTTGCCCCTCAGTGTTCAGCCTGTTTCATACTTGGAGTGGAGGACACCATGGAATCGATCCTCCACTGGTATACGCAGGAAGGTATTATATTCAAAGGCGGTTCCGGGTCAGGAGCTAATCTTTCAAAATTGCGCTCCGGCAGGGAACCTCTCAAGAGTGGGGGAACAGCGTCTGGGCCAGTTTCTTTTATGAAGGCGGCGGATGCCTCGGCAGGTGTAATCAAATCGGGTGGCAAGACACGTCGAGCAGCGAAAATGGCGATACTTAATATAGACCACCCTGATATAATTCAATTTATAAGAGCAAAGGCAATCGAGGAAAAAAAGGTCCGAGCTCTCATAGATTGTGGTTTTGATGGATCTTTTGAAGGCGAAGCCTATTCGACTGTGGCCTTCCAAAACTCCAATCACTCCGTGAGGGTGACAGATGAATTCATGGAAGCGGAGGAACGCAACGCTGATTGGAGCACAAGGTTTGTAATCTCAGGGGAGATATCTGAAACCTTCAGAGCCAGAGATCTCATGCGAGAAATAGCCATTGCTTCGCACACGTGCGGCGACCCGGGATTGCAGTTCGACACAAGAATCAATGAATATAATACATGCCCGGAAACAGCTCGCATTTGGGGTTCCAATCCCTGTTCGGAATATATGGGGGTTGACGATTCCGCCTGCAATCTGGCTTCAATAAAACTTAGTTCTTTTCTAGACGCCTCTGGAGCATTCGACACAGAGGCCTTCTGTCATACTATTGACATTATGATCACCGCCCAGGACATTGTTATAGAAAGGTCATCATACCCTTCCCCTACAATTGCCCGTAACGCCAGAAACCTCAGGGCTCTGGGCCTTGGATTTGCAGATTTGGGGGCCCTTTTGATGGGATTGGGGTTGCCTTACGATTCTGATCGCTCCACGGCATGGGCTGGTTCCATTGCGGCTCTGATGACGGGCGAAGCCTACCTGCAGTCATCGAGGATTGCGGAAATAAGAAGACCATTTAGGGAGTTCGAGCGTAATCGATCAGCAATCTTGAAAGTTCTGAAAAAACATAACAAAAGCTTGTCACTTATAGACGAAAAGCTAGCGCCCACAGAAATCCTCGAAAGCGCTCGACAGAAATGGGGCATGGTAATTGAAAAGTGTAAAAAGAACGGCTTTTCAAACTCCCAGGTAACTGCAATAGCCCCTACTGGAACTGTCGCATTCATGATGGATTGTGACACAACCGGCATTGAACCGGAACTGTCTCTCATCAAACTCAAGTCCCTTTCAGGAGGTGGTCATCTAACAATAGTCAATGGAATGATTCAAAGATCGTTGATTCGTCTCGGATACGACCCGATGAAAGCACAGAATATTTTGGCGAGGATACAGGAAACAGGATCAGCGGAAGGAATAGATGACCTGGCGCCCGAGGATTTACCAGTATTTGATTGCGCCTACAGACCCCCGAATGGGATAAGGTGTATAGCTCCTGAAGCGCATCTCAAAATGATGGCGGCTGTCCAACCTTTCATTTCCGGAGCTATTTCCAAAACAGTTAACCTGCCTAACGATTGCTCTGTTGAGGACATCGAACAGATCTTTCGGCTGTCCTGGAAGCTGGGACTGAAATCCATCACCGTTTATCGGGATGGCTGTAAAACCGCTCAACCTTTGCAAGCGGTAGATTCATCTGAAAAACAGACGCGTCCCCGTCCTATAAGGCGGAGACTACCGGTAGATTGCAAAAGCGTGCGGCATAAGTTTGAGATGGGGGGCCATGAAGGATACATCCATTCCGGTTTTTATGATGACGGAAAAGTTGGAGAAATCTTTATACGTATATCAAAAGAAGGCAGTACTGTTTCAGGTCTCATGGACACCATCGCAACGTTGACATCCATTGCGCTACAATATGGCGTACCCCTTGAAGACCTCGTAAACAAATTCAGCCATGTAAGATTTGAGCCGTCCGGTTTTACGAACAATCCGAATGTCCCTATCGCAAAATCTTTGACCGACTATATTTTTCGTTATCTTGGAACAAGTTTTCTCGATGAACAGAGCCAGGAAATCGCCGGTTTGAGGCCACTCCTAAAGAATACAGTTCTTGAGATAGACAACTCCATCATACAGAGCCAAGATTTTGACGCCAATTATCAAGAGGCCGGCTTTTCTAAAACTTCATACAGCGCGCAGTCAGACGCGCCCGCATGTCAGGATTGTGGAGCGATAATGGTGCGAAATGGTTCTTGTTACAAATGCCTGAACTGCGGTTCAACATCCGGATGTTCATAACAGGGTAAAATCTTTTTATAGGCGCAAAGGTGGATAGTTTAAGGTTTGAGTCACAGTCGCGTCAGGGTCAGGTTTTACAGAGGAAGCAAC
>DYRE01000300.1 GCA_020718965.1 Desulfomonile tiedjei | reverse complement strand
GGTTAAGCGCGCTCTATCCGGAGATAAACCTTCATCTGTTGCAGTGATAGAAGTAGGATTATCTCGGACTTTGTTAAAAAAGTCACATTGGGCTAGGACAGAGCGCTGGGAGCTTGGATAAAATAACATCATGACTTGACAGAAATCGCTAACGATGCCTTTAACAGAAATTGGTAGATGAGAAATACGTTTGGAGCCCAGTAGCTCCAGAGTAACCCGAAGAAAGATTACAATATCCAGAACCTAAGGAGATTATTATGAAAGTACTGGCAATTAATGGAAGCGCTCGAAAAGACGGCAACACTACTGCTCTTATAAAACATGTTTTCTCTGAGCTGGAAACTGAAGGAATTCAGACCGAACTAATAGAATTGGGCGGCAAGAAGATCAGTGGTTGCATCGCCTGTTATAAGTGCATAAAAAACAAGGACAAAAAATGCGCTGTAGCAAAAGACTGTGTGAACGATGTCATTGCCGAAATGATAAAAGCCGACGGTATAATTCTTGGCTCTCCGACATATTTTACTGACGTAACAGCGGAAATGAAAGGTCTGATTGATAGGGCCGGAATGGTTGCTAGAGCCAATGGCAGTATGCTCAGATTAAAAGTCGGCGCGGCCGTAGTTGCGGCAAGAAGGGCCGGTTCCGTTCATTGCTTTGATACGATAAACCACTTTTTCTTCATCAACGAAATGATTGTTCCAGGATCTACCTTCTGGAATGTAGCTTTTGGCCGAAACAAGGGGGAAGTTGAAAAAGATGAAGAAGGAATAGCCACAATGAAAAACCTCGGCAAAAACATGGCATGGCTTATCAAAAAAATTGCTGTTTAATTCACCTGAATCATTAAGTTCGAAAAACTCCCAAATGTTTCAAGGGGGAGCATACGAGCGAAGATGGAGATAGAGAGACCGGTTTTTACACCCCATAGTGGAAAAGTCTTGGGATCTGTCGGCTGAAGCCATGAGCATATTGATCATTTGGGGCTTGAAAAAACATCAAGCCCTGATTCTTCGATCGGTTCAATATTACGACGACCTGAGAGGTTGAAAAGAATCTGAGTCAGCCTACACGAAAGAAAGATCACATGTAACTTGCTATCCACCAGACTTGACACGGAAGAATTTTCTTTTTCCTATCTGGATAGTGATTTCTGTATCTTTAAGAACTATTTCTTTTGCAGGATCCTCAATTTTCGAGCCTTCGATTTTAACCCCTCCCTGAGTTATAAGTCTTTTGGCTTCGGCCTTGGATACGGAGCCTATATTGGCGACGAGTTCATAAGCCTGATGTTTATGTTCTGACAGTTGGACCAGCGGGATCTCGCTGGGAAGCTCTCTTCGTTGGACAACCTTTTCGAACTGATCTTCTGCCCGCTTAGCCGCGTCCCAATCATGATATTCTTTGACTATACTTCTAGCGAGCGCCTTCTTGATCTGCATCGGATGAAGCGGGTCCGTCAATTCTTGATGTTTGTCAACTTCTTCGAGGGCACGGCCAAATTTGTTGACTTCATCCAGTTCAACATCTGTAAGCAGTGTAAAGTATTTTACGATCAGATTGTCCTGGATCGACATGGTTTTCCCAAACATATCTTCCGGCGTATCGTCAACCGCTATGTAATTTCGCTCCGTTTTACTCATCTTTTTGGAGCCATCCAAACCTTCTATCAGGGGGGTCATCATGACTACTTGAGGATCCTGGCCAAATTGGAATTGCAGATCGCGACCGGCTAACAGATTGAACTTCTGATCAGTTCCGCCTAATTCCACATGGCATTTTAGAGCTACCGAATCATATCCCTGCATGAGAGGATACAGGAACTCCGTGATGCTTATTGGAGAGCCGTCTTTAAAACGTCTTTCAAAATCATTTCTTTCCAGCATGCGAGCGACTGTGGAACGATAGGCCAAGTCAAGGCAGTCAGCAAACGACATGCAGTCAAACCATTCGCCATTATTACGAACTTCGGTTTTTTGTTCATCCAGGATCTTGAATACCTGGTCCTTGTAGTCCTTTGCGTGATCCCAAACCTGTTCCTTGGTCAACCTCACTCTGGCTTCGGACCTTTCGGTAGGGTCACCGATACGGGCTGTAAAATCTCCTATCAGAAAAATCGCAGTGTGACCCATATCTTGAAAATGCTTCAATTTCCTGATTGTAACCATGTGTCCCAGGTGAATGTCGGAGGCGGTCGGATCTACCCCAAGCTTAACACGAATGGGTATAAGCGTCTGGGCGCTTTTTACAATCATTTTCCGTAATTCTTCTTCGTGAATAACCTCTTCTACACCCCGCATAATATGCCGGATTTGAGTTTCAACATCAGGGAAAGACATGGTCAAACCTTTCAATTAAATTATTTTTTAGTATGGCTTTTTATTAGAATCCAGAATTCTAACCGACTGGGAGCGGGGTTTCAATTTAAAATCAACGCAGTTTCCAAAACGAGATTAAATTAAAGGCTCTAAGTCCTTACAAGGTGAATCAAAAATTCATGATTGCCTTTGGGGCCAAGAATTGGTGATTCAAGTTCATCAATTACTGCAAAACCCCAATTTACGGCTGAATCCTTTACAGAAGCCAAAGCCGCTGAGACTGCGCTGGAATCTCTTACCACGCCATGCTTGCCGACATCTTTTCTGCCGACTTCAAACTGCGGCTTCACAAGAGCAACAAACCAGGCGTCCTTTGAGAGAATTTCCGCAAATTTGAAGAACACCAGTTTCAGAGAAATAAAAGACATATCGGCTACCGCCGCGTCTATTGATTCATTCAGGGTTGATACCTCAAGGTATCTAAAATTAGTCCGCTCAAGCAGTCGGACTCTCGGATCGTTTCGCAGTTTCCAATGGAATTGCCCATATCCAACATCGACCGCCACAATCTTTTTTGCTCCTTTTTGCAGAAGGCAGTCTGTAAATCCACCAGTTGAGGCCCCCGCATCCAGGACGGTCAGTCCTTCAGGGTTTACGTCGAACTTCTCAATTGCGGCGGACAGTTTGACACCGCCCCTGCTCACATACTTGAGAGGTTCTTTGAGTCCCAGTTCGACATTTTCTAATACTTCTTTTCCTGGTTTATCAACAATTAACCC
>DYRE01000299.1 GCA_020718965.1 Desulfomonile tiedjei | reverse complement strand
CCCCCCAGACCAGATAGTGAGGAAAAGGGGATTGGTTCAGGTTTCGGATATTACAGAACTCACTGATATGATTGCTAAAATACTCTCAGACAATCCTGTAGAAGTATCTCGTTACCTAGGCGGAAAAACCCAGTTAATGGCCTTTTTTGTAGGACAGGCCATGAAGGCGACCAAAGGCAAAGCTAATCCTCAGATCGTGAATGAAATTCTGGCGGTGGAACTGGAGAAATTAAGGAATTAATCAAAGATTAATTTGTTAATTATATCAGCCTATTGTGAGCTTTTTACGCTAGACCTATCTTCTTTTTTCTTGATTTGCCTTGTTGGAGGTTTCGGTTTGCCGGTTTTTTGAGGCGGAGTTTTCGTCAGTGCCGGTGGTCGCGATTCAGATTCGGGCCCACCCATTTTCTGTAGTTGATTCTCCAGGGCTTTCCAGGAAGCCGCAAATTCACCAGCTTGCTGCTGCAAGCCGCTTAATGCTTCTCTCGCTTCGAGAAACAACTGCAACGATTTAAGCTCTTCAGTCATATCGATTTTCCACGGGGATTTAGGCTCCGCCCTGGTTAACCGTATTAGGCGATTGCCTCCCTTTAGGGTTCGAAGCTGCAGGATGGCAAGGGAATCATCTACTTTCACCAATATGGGCGGGGTGACAGGATCAAGAATGTTTAAGAGCGCTATATTTTCAGGAGGTTGATCAAGTTTATGCCGGTCTTCTATTTGCTGCAGCAACTGCAGGGAATCCGCTGACACAAGTTTTCTGGTTTCCTGAATACCATGACTGTTCATTTTTTCGCGATAAAGTTTGAAAACTTCTTCAGGTTTAACGGGGGTCATGTCGCAGCCAATAATTGTCATAAATGGCAAAATCATAAATATAACAAGACGAAACATTACTAACTGACGTGTGTTGTCCCTGATTTTACGGAATGGCGATTGATGGGGTAGAATCATCTTGGATCTTTCAATTCACTTAGAATTTGTATGCTGCACGGATGGGAACCAGATTCTCACCGTTGCGCCTTTCTCCAAATTGCTTTCAATATCTATGCTTCCCTGGTGTAGATCCATTATTTCTTTGCATATAGACAGGCCTAGTCCTGAACCAGCCTCTCCATTGGTGCCCCTTGCTTTTCCACGATAAAATGGTAGAAAAACCTGCTGCAGCTCTTTTGCGCCAAATCCCATCCCGTTGTCGGCGATAGTTACCATCACCCCCTGACGATTTTGCTTTTGGACTTCATATGATTCAACGCTTATTTTTCCACCAGGGGGCGAGAACTTTATAGCGTTGCTCAACAAGTTGTTCATAACTCGAGTTATTTGCCCCAAGTCTCCTGATATCTTGGGTAATGTGCCATTTAGCGTGTCCTCAACCTGAATATTCTTTGAACCGGCAAATGTTCTCAGAGTCTGAATGCTTTGGTTAATCGCAAGATTTAAATCAAACAGGAAGGGGTTGATTTGTACAGCGCCTGATCCCAGCCTCAAGAGTTCCAGCAAGGAATTTATGAATAGAAGCTGTTGATTAGCGGATTCAAACATCCTGTCTACATTTTCCGCCAGATGGGAAGGTATATCACTTCTTTTCAAAAGCTCCATAGTCCCGAGTAAGGCCTGAAACGGCGCTCTGACGTCATGAGTCAAGACCGACAACAGTTTGGTTTGTTTTCGGTTTATCTCTTCAGCCTGTTTTCTAAGTTTGTTTCTCTCTGCGAGGCTATTGATCATCAGAGATAACTTCCTGGGATCCGCGTTCAGGAGTTCTCGCTTCTCCAGGTAACTATCCGCGCCCGCGTCGAAAGCTTCATTCCATGCGTCAAGACTCTCCATTGAAGAACTAATAATTACCGTGCAGTGGGGATATTTCCCCTTTATTTGTCTGCATATGTCCACTCCATTGCCATCGGGAAACATGATGTCCAGAAGTACAATGTCAAACTCTGTTGAGGCTAGTTCCAAAGCCTGTTTCGCTGTGGAGGCTTCCTGAATGTCGAAATTGGAGCCTAGCATAAGCTTGACTCTGTTCCTTATTATATCCTCGTCATCCGACAAAAGCAGGGAGAATGGCGCCATGACTATTTCTCTGATGCTCTTGGAAGGATCAGAGTGAAACATGACCCGTTTCCGAGCGAACTTTTCACTTCAAGTCTACCCCCGTGAGCTTGCGCAATTTTCTTTGCCAAGTAAAGGCCTCTACCACTTCCACCCGTAGTGAATCCGAGGTGAAATATTTTGCCAAGATGATTGGGTGGAATCCCTGGCCCGTCATCTTCTACAGAAAGTCGCGCTTCGTTTTTTAAGGATTCCAGGGTTATCATTATGTTGCCGGCCGGCGAACAAAACTTTATGGCGTTTCTAATCAAATTATCTATGGCTCTCTTGAGAAACCTTTCTTCTCCAGCAATGAATATTCCGGTTCCCTCCAGATGGTTGGACCTTATCCTCACTTTCTTGTTTACCGCGGCCTCAGAATAGTTTTCCACACATCTGTCAATGAGAATATTGAGGTTTATAGGGTATGGTTGTACCTGGAAGGAATCAGAGTGCAGACGAATGAAGTCTATTCTCTCTTCCAGCATGTGGAACAGTTCGAGTCTCTTGTTCTCGACCTGATCCAGCAGTCTGATAGACTCTTCACTGGACCCCTGGATAATCGCCCGTTTCGCGCTGTCAATCCCAATACCCATGACGTCAATAGCCGCAGAGAGTTCATGTCGGTAAAGTTTCCCAATTTCTCTATTTACCAGATTCTGGTCGGTAGTATTTCTGATCAGAATCACCTGTGGCCCGAGTTCTATGTCAAAATGCTTTCCCTGGGATTCTACTGATATTCTGTCACCAAATATCTGAACGGATATTCCTGTATCTTGTTTGAGGCTCTTTAGGTTGGCAAGGATCTTTTCCTTTGAATATTTCTTGATTGAGTCCTCGAAGGAACAGTCTCCGAACAGAAAACTTTGTATCCAGGGTTCATCCTGAAGGATTTTTTCGGAGGCGGGATTCAGATAGTAAAGGGATTTTCTGGTATCCACACAAATGATCCCGTCCGGAGCCATTTCTAATGCCTGCCTGTCAAGCTCAGTGGTCTTTACTC
>DYRE01000298.1 GCA_020718965.1 Desulfomonile tiedjei | reverse complement strand
CCCAGAAGATGGAGGCTATTGGGACCTTGGCTGGTGGAATAGCTCACGATTTCAACAGTGTTATTCATGTAATAACGGGTTATACGGAACTGGCGATGAACGATGTAGCTCCAGGAACTCAAGCCCATTCGAATTTGCAAAGAGTCATTGATGCGGCCGAACGCTCCAGAAACATGGTGAAGCAAATCCTCGCTTTCAGTCGTCGTTCAAAACCTGAAGTTACATTAATTGATGTCAGCCAGCTTGTGAAAGAGGGATTAAAATTTCTCCGGGCGGCCATCCCCACCAATATTGATATCGAGGGAAGAATCAAACCCGGTTTGGGAAAAATTCTTGGTGATCCTACTCAATTGCACCAGGTATTGATGAATTTGTGCGTCAACGCCGCCCAATCCATGAAAGAGGTTAACGGTACAATTCTTGTGGAATTGTCGGAATTTAATGTTGAAGATAGCGCCACATCGACACATCGTGGCCTTTCTACTGGAAAATACCTGAGGCTAAGGGTAACTGACACGGGGGAAGGAATTTCTCCTGAGATCATAGACAAAATTTTTGATCCCTATTTCACTACCAAAGAGTCAGGACACGGAACCGGCCTTGGTTTGTCTGTTGTTCATGGAATAGTCAGCAGTTTTAATGGAGTCATCACTGTAGAAAGCGTACCGGGCGAAGGATCCACTTTTGACGTCTTTTTTCCAGTCGTAAAAGAAAGAGACACCGATGTTGAACAAAGCTCCACTTCGTCCAACATTCCGAGGGGAACCGAACATATCCTTTTTGTAGACGATGAAAAAGTAATACTGGAGATGTATGATAGACAACTGAGGCGTTTGGGTTATCATGTTACCGCTACAGACAGTCCCAACGAGGCGCTGAACATATTATTCCAGCATCCCCAAAAGTTCGACGTACTCGTTGTTGATCTCATAATGCCCAGGATGACTGGAATTGAACTAGCAGATAGAGTTCACCAGACATGGCCGGATCTCCCGATCATAATGTGCTCAGCAGGGATTCATTCCATCCTTGATGACGATGTAAGAAGAACAGGAATTCAAGCCGTTGTGGTCAAGCCGGTAGTAAAAAATGAAATAGCCCATGCTATTAGAAAAATCATGGATGGCAAAATACGGTCAGAGTCAATAGACGGGCAATCGACAAACCGGACAACATGAACCTGCCTTTGGCGAAGGTTTGTAACAGATTTATCCACAAACCATTTTTCATGAATCAACTCCCCATCCATGAAATTAGGATCGGGAGTTAACTTCTTTCGACCAAACGTTTATGATTCTTCTCTATGAATTGCTCTTAATCCCAGGGACATTGCCGCCCCGATCATGGACACAGCAAATGCCAGCAGAAAGGGGCCTGAAAAAGACTTGGTCATGTCAGCGAGATATCCCCCTATCCACGGGCCCAACGCCTGGCCAATCCCAAAAAACAGGGTAATGAAACCTAACCCGGCGGGGGCCAGCCTGGGCCCTACATAATCGCCCGCTGTTGCAGCCATTATTGTGGGAATACTCCATGCGGTGAGTCCAAACACAACAGCGGAAAGATAGAATCCAAGTTTGGCTTGAAACAATGCGAAGATGGCGTAAGATAGCGCCAGCGCAACGTATGCGAAGGCGGCGCCTCTCGCCCGTCCAAGTTTGTCGGACAAACCTCCCCAGATAACCCCGCAAAATATACTTAAACCTCCTACCAACGCCCAAAGTCTACCTGCTTCCGCTGATGAAACGCCCATTTCCCGACACAGGTACGCTGCAAAAAAAGTCATATAGATTATGTAGGAAAAACCATAGAGGAAATAAACGGCGCCAAGATACCAGACCGCCTTCATTTTATAGATTCTACTCCAGTCCAACGCTGCGCCTGTAGGTTTAGGAGCGCTGCTTCCAGCTTCGGTTTTTACTCCAATCTGACGAAGTCCGATATTCTCAGGTCTATTTCTTATGACAAATCCTGCGATACATGCAATGACAAGCACCGCCGCTCCCAGATAATACCATGCGAAACGCCAGCCCTCGGCCCCATAAGCGCCTAGAATCAATGGAACCACGATTCCGGCAATCATTGTGCCGCCACCGATACCTCCGGATACTATCCCCGTGGCGAAGCCCCGACGTTCAACGGCAAACCATGCGGAGCCGAGCGCCATGGCCGGAACAAAGGCGGCTCCATTTCCCAGTCCGGTGAGTAACCTTGCGCCAAAGGCAAAACCAAAACTTTCCGCTAAACCGGTCAAAATCATTGTGACGCCCATCAGGACCAAAGCAAGTGTGATGACAATTCGGGGCCCGACACGGGCGGAGAGAAAACCTCCCACTATGGCCATCAAGAGGTATCCAATGAAATTTCCAGTCCCCAACAACCCGAGTTCGGTGTAGCTAAAATGTAGCCCGTCCTTCATTGCCGGTAGTATTAATGTATAGGACATTCGTCCGAACCCGTGAGCTCCGATAGTTACCAGGAGACCTGCCAGGATAACAAACCATCCATAGTGAATACTTTTTTTGTTCATTGGTTCGTTTCAGCCTTCCTCTTGAGGCTCGATATCTATTCAGGCCTTTCACTCGCCTCGAGGCGTATTTTTTTGATGGAACTCAAAAGGGGTCATACTTTCGTCGATACAAACTTTCCAAAAGGAATTTGCCATGTCGGCGAACGAATCAAAATCTTCCACCACAGACTGGGTGATAATCCCAATAGTTTCTTTGGAAATTTTCATTGACTGAACCAGTTCCCGACCAGCTTGCTCCGTAGCTTTCAGGATGGCCTGCGCTTTTTCATGAAAAGGTGGAAGCGTCATCAGTTCGGCTGCAGGTCGGTAGATTTCTGCCAGAAGACCTTTACCAAAAATCATGTTTACATAAGTAGACAAGTAATTGAATACAGATGCCTCCGGGAACCCGGCGACTGATAGAATGACGGCCTTTGGAGGTTTTTGGCGTACCGGATGATGCGTCCTGCCATCGTGCCGATACATGAAGGGTTCCAGGATTGGTAAGGTCCGCTCGATGAACGTTTTCATTCTTGCGTTCACTGTGAAATGATACAGCGGAGTAGCATACACGACAATATCCGATTCC
>DYRE01000297.1 GCA_020718965.1 Desulfomonile tiedjei | reverse complement strand
TCGAATCTGAATGATTTTAGCGCACTAATAGATGCGGAAGGAAAGGTATTTGTCGGTCCGGCAGTAATCCAGGAGATAAGCTTAAAGAATTTTTTGGGAATTTCAAATTCCTTACCCAAATTCCAGGTTTTTGACACCTTAAAAGCGCTGGGCTCCTCTAGCGTTGAGCTTATGGGAGTAATAGGGAGGCTTTCGGAGAACAACCTGTATATTCTGACAGTAGCTCCGCGCTCAAGGTATTTTGCTGGTCATTCTTCCGCTTTATGGGTTGTGATCTTTCTGAGTCTGATGGCTAGTGTTACCCTTATGGTAGCGTTGATCTATAAAGGCGCCGTTGAGATTTTTCGAATGAACCGATCTCTTGAATGTAAGGTCGATGAGCTGCACGAATCGGAAGAGCGCACACGGTTACTCCTGGAATCTTCTGTCGAAGGGTTTATTGGCGTAAACATTCAGGAGGAGATCACTTTTATAAATCGGGCGGCCTGTGCGATGCTAGATTACCGGACTGACGAATTAGTTGGGCAGCGTCTCGACAGGATCATTCATCGTTGTCATAAAGACGATTCTACATATATTCCAGAAAACGACCAAATTTATGATTCAATTTCACGAGGGATTACATTCAATGTCAGTAATGTCATTTTATGGAGGAAAGACGGGACGAGTTTCCCCGCAGATTTATCCAGCAACTCTATCCATAAGGAAGGACGAATTATTGGATGTGTGATCACCTTTAATGACATCACGGAACGCAAGCTATTGGAGGCGGAACGTATAGAGATTGATCGTAAGCTACTCCATGCCCAGAAACTCGAGAGCCTTAACGCCATGGCTAAAGGTATAGCCCACGATTTTAACAACCTCTTGATGGCGATCATGGGCAATCTTGAGTTGGCGCTTACAGATCGGGGTCTCAGCGCTGTGGGTAAGAACGCCATCGAAAAAGCAATTGAAGCAACTGATCGGTCTGCCGAACTCTCTCACCAGATGCTGATATATTCTGGAAAGTCATTTTATGTTCCCAAGGATCTTGATCTCAGCGAATTGACGAATAAACTGTCCCACGAAGAAAAAGAACTATTTCAATCTGTTGTTCCCCAAACTGCAAATTTGAATTTCGAAATTGAAAAAAATCTTCCGTTGATTCGAGGAGATGAAAACCAATTACAGCGGGTTATCACGAATCTGGTTATAAATGGAGCGGAGTCGCTTGGCGACAATGCGGGCAGGGTGACTGTCAAGACTGGCCAGATGTATTGCGATGAAGCCTACCTGAGCCAAAATCGCCTCCCCGACAACCCTTCGCCTGGTCTTTTCGTGTTTCTGGAGGTATCAGACACTGGTTGTGGCATGGACGCCGAGACACTACGCAGACTCTTTGACCCGTTCTTCACAACCAAATTCTGGGGCCGTGGCCTCGGTATGGCGGAAGTTAACGGAACAGTCAAGAGTCATCATGGCGCCATAATCGTGGACAGCGAGGTGGGGCAGGGGAGCACGATACGTATTCTGTTTCCCGTGCCGAAAATGTCTCAGGTTAAGCCTGTTCAGGTCATAGCCTCAATGGAGAGCGAGACGCAAGCGCCAGTCACAGTTAGCGGGCGAAAAAATATTCTCGTGCTTGAAGATGAGGAAATAGTCCGTAACATGATCCTTATGCGTCTGGACCATCTTGGCTACGATACGATGGCCGCTGGGGACGGGGAAGAAGGAGTCCGAGTTTTCCGGGCTCATTCGAATGAAATTGACCTGGTGCTGCTGGACTTCCTAATGCCAGGAATGAACGGGGTTGAGGCTTTCGCGGAACTCATCAAGATCAAACCGGACGTTAAGGTGATCCTATGCAGCGGCTACACAGAAGGCGCTGTGCTTCAAAACTTTCCCAATCAGCGTCCTGGCGGGGTTTTACTCAAACCGTACACGATGGAAGATCTTAAGAGCGAGCTTGATCGACTACTGGGGACCAATGGACCCGGCGTTTGTGCGGGTGAAAACTAATGGACACAATGGACCTAGACGAGAATCACGATGGCAAAAGATATCTGAGGGGTGCGGTTCAAAAATAGTAGCGCTATCGGAGATAAATTCAATGAACAAAAAACTCTCAGATTCTACAATCCATATATGGGGCCACCTGAGGCGGTCGTTCCTGATCAATGGTACTCGGACATTATCAACCCTTTTTCCAGTCATTTTGTTGGTCTGGGCGGCCGGGCAAAGCAGTTACGCTTCAGAGCATGAAATCACGGCAATATTGGAACAACCCTTCCACATTGTCCTTACCGCTGCAATTGGAAGCACTGGGTATAGCTGGTCCGCCCGGTTTGATGAAAATTTTCTCAAACTCAGGGAAACCCGGTACGAAAAACCGAAGTCCAAACTCTTGGGAGCGCCAGGTGAGCAAGTCTTTGTGTTCGTTCCATTGAAACAGGGAAAAGCCAAAATAGAAATGCGATTAAAGAGACCGTGGGAATCTTCAGAGATAAAAAGTCAGGTTTATGAAGTTTCGATATTGCCGGGCAAATAAAATAGATATCTTGAACGGCTGGAAACGACTCAAGAAAGTAATCTGCGGGACAATCCGCCGAGACATTTGCATATTTGCTAAATTCCCGGGAAAGAGTGTTGAGCCCAATGAAATTGATGTGTTATGTAATTATGATTCCTGCTTTAATGATGGGGTTGAATGTGCACTCCGATGCTGATGTTTACACAATCCAGGCTATAGGGCGTGTAGTCAAAAGTGACAACATGGTCGGAATAAAAATTCTGGCTCAATACAGGGAGGCTTTACTGGGACTGGATAAGTTTTCTCATATTCTTGTTTTTTACTGGTTTGACCAAAACGACTCTCCCAAAAAAAGATCTGTAATGAGGGTTCATCCCAGGGGAAACAAAGAAAACCCCCTTACCGGAGTTTTTGCAACTCGTTCGCCATTCCGGCCAAATCTTATCGGATTTGAGGTGTGTAAAATAGAATCCATAGACGATGGAATTATCTCTGTTGATGATATAGACGCCTTCGATGACACACCAGTTCTCGACCTCAAACATCACATGCCTAGTATCGATTGTATTCCTGACTCATCTGTTCCGGATTGGGC
>DYRE01000296.1 GCA_020718965.1 Desulfomonile tiedjei | reverse complement strand
CAGTGCGTTCTCGGCTATCTTGCGCAGGGTGAAATGGCGTTTTAAAAGGAGTGATGATCCTGTCCATGCGATAATTATTATTGACAGAATGGTGACCTTTGTCACACCTATGACCCACAGCCATGACCTGCACCTGTCTATTTTTGAGTTAATTCGGGTTTGAATCGCGTCTGTCATCTGCCTGATCCCCTCTGAATATTGTCCCTTTACTGTTTCATATTCGGGGCTGATCAAAATGTCATAGGCGTTCTGAAGTCTGCCCTGCCTGGAAAGCGCCAGAGCTACTGACTCCATTTCCAGCAGTTTTGTGTACGCCATTTTCGTTTGAGACGCGTAATTCTTTTCATATTCTTCCCGTGACTCAATTGCGATGTTAAGCAAGGCATTATCGAGCTGGGGCTGGATAGCGTTGTAACCTATTTCCCATTTGCGGTCACCGGTAGCTGCCGCCAATCTTGCATGCATAGTAAGAGCCTCGTTGAGGTGGGCCACATCCCCGGCAAGTCTTTGAAGATTTAACTCATGCGCGCCCAGATTGGAAATTAACTGAAACATGCTCCAAACCACTGAACCCAAAACAGGTATCAGCAGAAGTCCCAAAACAAGCCCCAGCGTCAGGAGTTTCATTGGCGCCGGTTGTTTGAACGATTTAAATGTCGGCATTCCGGACATGGTTCCTCCGAACCGGATTCCAAGCGTCGTTTAATTTGTCTAAACGAGGAATGGGGCTCTCAATCAAGGATTAAATGTTTCTGCTTTGGTCAAGACTAGGATTGAAACGTTTTTCTTGTGTGAGAAGTCAGTTAGATTGTTATTAGGTTTGGGACAGTACATAGAATCAGGAATGCTCTAGCATGGCATGCCGTATGATTTTGGAACGGCGTCGGCTTCGTCCACCGCAAAAGCAATATTTTTGGGAATTAGCGAGTTTCTAACACACCGTTAACCGCCACCTAATAATTGAGCAAGAAACTGCACATTGAGCTGCCCGTAAACTATTTAAGAGCGATCTTCCGCAGGAAAGATTGATTTGAGTGCGCTGGATTGGGGGGACAATCGCGCTCCTCCTGTTAAATCCGGGTTCAAGGACTCTCTTGACCGGCGCAAGCTCAATAATTGATGAGGTTAGACAAAGATGGAAAACTCAAAATTTCATATTAGCCAATGGCAAAATTTGCACGGAATTGAATTTATTAGCCATTTTATTGACCCCAATAGGGAAAATCCTGCGTCAATTCCGTATAGGGCATGGGTAATCTCTGACCCTACAATAGTAACAAATCCCATAGATGAGCTTCCACGCATCTTCTTCAATCCATGGGCCGAAATAGGGCCAAAGAGCCTGGACGATTTCCTGAAGCGAACGGACTATGATCTCGCCCGCCTTTATGATCTCGTAACCGAACCGGAATACGGTTTTGAGTACGAAGATATGTTTATCCTACCGGTGTCGCTGGGTAAGCGCCTGTACAAAAGCGCCAGAGGACCTAGAATAGAGGTATGGAGTTTTCATGAAGATATCCCGTCAGCGCGAGTCGGTGGCGCGTTTGAAACATCAAGGACACTTGGTTTTCAGAGGATGTTTTGAATTTAGTCTGATTGTTGAGGGGGGTATGTTCTGTGACTGGACGAGTTCTGAAGATCACAGGAATCCTGTGATGATAGGGGGTACCAGGTAAATCCTATATAAAAGCTGTTATTATGGACAAAGATGAACCTTCAAACGCCTTGTCCAGAGCTAAACTGATAAGAGCTTTCGAGGCGAACTTGCCGGCTCCCGAAAACATACTGTCCATGTGATTTTTGCTGGGAACGAGCTTTGTCAGGTCTACATGACCTTCCTGAGACAGAAGACCCAGTAATAAATTTGAGCTAACCACTGAATCGTTGAAATTAACTTTAAGACTCCCTGTCAGCGTGTTAATCTCAACAGATTGAACCCCGTTTTTTTCATTCAGTAACAGTGATATTTCATCGGCCAGTCTGACGTTTCTTTTCAATTGAGGAATTTTCAGTCTCAGTCTTCCTGGTGTATTGTGAATGTAGTATCCCATGTTTGATCTCCTTTGCCTCTGATTTTATAATTACCTGTGAACCATTGTTTTCTAAATAAGAGCAGTTTTGAATTCACCGCCTTTGTTAATCATTATGTTTAAATTGTTAGACTTGTGTTAGTGACAAATTAATTTTTCATTCAGAGAGCAGGAAACAATTGATTTTCACGTTTTTCTCGTCTTCATTCTAGTGAAGGAGGAATCTCAAGATGTCGGATCAGAGCAAGGAAACCATTGCTGTACAACACAAAACGATTGGACGCATAAGATTAAATATCTCTGGTCTACGGACCCAGCCGTATTTGGCAAACGCCATGGAAGCATACCTTCATCGATCTCACGGCGTAAAGGCGGCCGATGCGAGAATGGCTACGGGCAGCCTCATCATCTTGTTTGATCCGCGGACACTCACCTTCGAAGATGTGCTTGAAAAGGTTAACGAAACCGCAGCGCTTATAAAATCAATGGACAGAGAAGCCCTTGCCACGCTGGAGCCGGAAAGAGCGCGCTCATCAACCGATTTCTGGGGCCATCGGTCCATAATGCTCGAAGCGGTAAAATTGGTCGCAATGACCGGTTTCATTGTTTTCGGTCTTGTCAGGTCTATCGTATTTCGTTCGCCTCTTCCCGTGCCTTTTGTGGCGATAGCCACCAGTGTGGGCATGATTCCTCTGGCGCTAAGGGGCCTGGCTGATCTGGGTTCCGGCAGGGGAATAACCCTAAACCTGTTTCTGACAAGCGCATGCGTCCTGGCTATCAGTTCCGGGACAGCAGGGGCGGCCATTGAAATTATATGGGTTTCTGAAGTTAGCCGTTTTCTTGAAGAAATAATCAGGGACCGCTCCCGGAGGGCTGTCAGGGATTTGCTGGATTCTTCGACCAGGAGTGTATTCATACTGGTAGATGGAGTCGAGGTGGAAACTTCTCCCATGTCAGTGGCGCCTGGGGATATCATCTCCGCAAGAAAGGGCGACAGGATTTCCGTCGATGGCGAAATCACCCAGGGAGAGGCGACGCTCAATACGGCTACTCATACAGGACGGGCTGAGCCTGAGTATCGAACCATTGGCGACAAGGTCCTTTGTGGGA
>DYRE01000295.1 GCA_020718965.1 Desulfomonile tiedjei | reverse complement strand
ACTATCTAATCTTAAAAATTCATCTCGCTGGGTCGAGTCATCTATCCTGGTTCCGGAATTTTACAAGCCGTTCCAATTCTCGTCTTTGTTCCTTTTTCTTAATGGATTCACGCTTGTCGTAATTTTTCTTCCCGCGAGCCAGCGCCATCTCAATCTTGACTTTACCGTTCTTAAAGTAAATTTTCAACGGTATTAAAGAAAAACCTCGTTCCGTGACTTTTCCTGTGAGTCTCTTAATCTCCTTCTTGTGGAGCAGGAGTTTTCTTTCCCTTAAAGGATCATGGTTCTGTCTATTGGATTGTTCATAAGGCGATATGTGGGCATCGATCAAGAAGACCTCGCCTTTCCGAATTTTTCCGTAAGAATCAGAAATGTTAGCCTTTCCATTCCGTAACGATTTAACTTCCGACCCAAGCAATACTATGCCGCATTCAAATGAATCATCGACCTCAAAATTAAAAAAGGCCTTGCGATTCTTGCAAATTATTTTGATGTTCTCTCCCCGAGGCGATTTCATAATTATTGTTGACTCAAGAAGTAATCTCCGGGGAATCTATCGAAAATCCACTTCTCCAGAAAATCATGTATGTCCTGAGCTGATTTCATCTGAAAGGCTTGATGCGTCAACTCCAGGCAGTCTTCGTAAGAAATAGACCGAATCATTTTCTTAACAATCGGGATAGATAAGGCGTTCATTGACAACTCATCTAACCCAAGTCCAACCAGAATTGGAATGTTAATCGGGTCCCCCGCCATTTCCCCACACATGCCCACATTGACTCCGTAGGCCTGCCCAGCGTTGACAACCTGCCTGATCAGACGCAATACCGCTGGATGCAATGTGTCGTAGAGATAATTTACGTGCTCGTTTAAACGATCTATGGCCAGAGAATACTGTATCAAGTCGTTGGTGCCTATGCTGAGAAAGTCAACTTCGCGCGCTAGAAGGTCAGCAATTGCAACCGCAGACGGTACTTCCACGAGGATTCCAAAATCGATGTCATCCTCGTGAGGAATATCTTCGTTTGAAAGTTCCTGCCTGACTTCTTCCAGAATACTTTTTGTGGCGTGAACCTCTGTGATGCAAGAGATCATAGGAATGAGCAAACGGCAATGCCCATAGATAGCTGCTCTCAGGATGGCCCTGAGTTGAGTCTTAAAAACATCTTTGAAATTAAGACACAGCCTGATTGCTCTCAACCCCATGGCCGGATTGGTTTCTTTCTGAAGGTTTAAACTGCTCGCGATCTTGTCTCCACCTATGTCCAGAGTCCTTATTGTCACGGGATACGGTTTGTTAAGAGCCAAAACAGCCTTGTAGGCAGCGAACTGTTCTTCTTCTGTGGGGAGGTCCGGCCTCCCTATGAAAAGATATTCCGTCCTGAAAAGACCAATTCCCTCACAACCGTGCGCCACTGCAATGTCAATTTCGTCAACTAATTCGATGTTAGCCAAAACCCGAATCGTTCGCGCCCCATCCCTGGTAACCGCAGGTAGGCGCCCATATGCCAGCAGAGACTGATGATAGTTCCGGAGCAATTCCTGGCGTTGACGATAACGAAAAATCATCTCCGCGTCTGGGTTGATGATTACCAGTCCGGTGCTTCCATCTACGATTATGGTGTCGCCGGTTTGTACCAGCCTACTGACTTTTTCGAGACCGGTTACGGCTGGGATCTTCAAAGAGCGAGACATTATGGCCGAATGTGAGGTTTTCCCGCCTACATCAGTCGCTATTGCAAGCACGGACTCCCTTTTTAGCTGCGCGGTGTCCGCCGGAGACAAATCGTGACAAACCAGGATTGAATTTGGAGGGAGTTGATGCATTTTCTTCTCGGATGAAACCCCGAGCAGAATTCTTAAAACGCGGTCACCCACAAAATGAACGTCTCTCGCCCTTTCCTTTAGGTAATCGTCATCTATGGAATCAAAGGCCGCGGAAATCTTAGCCATAATTTCGGAAAGGGCCCATTCAGCATTCTGACTCCCTTTTTCTATGGATTGCTTAGTGCCTTCATACAGCATCCTGTCCCTAAGCAACATGATATGAGCGTCAAGAATATAAGAATGATCGTCCAAAGGGTGGCCACTCTCTATGGAGCTTCTGATAGTTTTGAGACGATTCTCGGCGGTTTCCACGGCGGATTCAAATCTGGCCACCTCACCTGGAATCTCTTCAGGAGGCAATATCCGGCAAGGGCACGTATCCGCTACCAGTCGCTCCATCAGCACGACCTGACCGATGCCTATGCCGACCGATACACCCACACCCTTTATCATCGTGTTATTGGGAATTTCTCCAGATATTGTCGCTGCCCTGAAGCTATTTCTGTCCATCATGGTTTGAATCATCGTGCTGTAACAACTCACATATTTCTCGAACCGCCTTTTCGGACTCTGGGCCATTCGCGCGGATCAGTATTTCAGTCCCATTTGTAGCCGCCAGGAGCAGTAGTCCCAAGACACTTCTGGCGTCCACTTCCATTGATTCCTTACTAAGAGTGACATGGCAGCAATGGCGCCTCATTGTCTGAACCACAGCAGTGGCCACGCGTGCGTGAAGACCGAACTCATTTCCAATAACTACCCTCTTTTCAACAAGTTCAAGTTCTGTCATCATATGAGTCAGGTCCATTCTTTCAGAAAGGAAAAAACCAAGATCATTATTAATAACATCGGATAAATTAACAGCGTCTGAGAAAAACTCTTTCTCAAGACAAGGAAACAAACCGAAAAAACCACTATCACAAAGGCCACGATTCCCAAAAGATGTCCACAGTCATGGAAACCCGAAAACTTGACGCAATAGAGGGTTGAGGCCCCAGACAACGTCCCGGCGCAGAAAAAAACCAATCCCCGAAGGATTCCAACATAGCTCTCGAACCTTCTTGACTTGAATCTTCGAGCGACATCTATCCCTTCCTTCCAACCCATATCGAATCCAATGAATCTTGTAACCACATTGGGAATATTGTAAATCGACAAAGCAACTATAGGAACCAACCACCCGGGCGCTGAAGTTAGAGACACGATAACTGCGAAAAAAGACGCCAAAGGTCTAATAACTCCCCAGAAGATCCGGTCTCCCTGGGCTGCAAGAGTTGACATCAGCCGCTTCTTGATGAGCCCGGCCGTTGGCAATC
>DYRE01000294.1 GCA_020718965.1 Desulfomonile tiedjei | reverse complement strand
AAGCGGGCCAAGAGCTTTTCCAGCCAATCCCGATGATTGAAATCTGTTGTACCGCTCCAAAGCCTCTTTGAAGTCGCCTTTGTTATAAAGAATATGAGCGGAATAGAGAAGAGCTATTTCTCCAGCGGGCAGGTCTCCGTAATCTTGGGATATTTTGTTCAGGGAATCTAGAACTTTATCCTGTTCAACAACTTTTTTGTCATCCGTCAGGTTAGTAGATGTATTGCTATAGTTCCTGAGCGCTAATTCCAGCATTTCATGGCTGGTATTCTGCCTATGGCTACGGTAAGCAAAATAACCCAGCGTCAGCAGTCCGACTAATGCAAGAATGGCTATTCCGATGACAACTGAACGATAATTGCTACGTGCAAATTCGACAGCTATCGTTGACCAGGTGATAAACTCATCAGGTTCTTTAAGCAGTTCTTTTCTCTTGGGCTTTTTTTCGGCCACAATGCACCTCATGACTGAGCCCGATTCAAAGTCAGGGCCACACAAATTAGCCTTAATGGATAACTGATATAGCCATTGAAGTCAATGTAAACGGATCACCGGCAAGAGACTATTCTCAAGAAACAGCTCGATAGCAAGATAACTGAAACAGCCTGAACTCCGGAACTGAAGTTAAAGCTATGGATTGGTGTGTCCTGATGCCTGCGCTTTTTTTATCGACAATGATGTGATAGTTTTTCAAAATTATACTAAACCTTGGATGGAGACAAATTTTTTTGCAAACTTTCCCGCAAAGCGTTTTTTCCCAAGCCCTAAAGTTTTTGTGTCGGTCAAGTGAAAACGGTGGGATTTATGGTCTAAAAGGTTCCGCCGCCGCCTTTTTTATTGCCATGGCTGTTAAGAGAAGCTCCAATAAAATTTTATGGGTTCATCCTGACGATGATTCGGCTTCAATGTCGGCAAGCAATCTTTCTTTTTATCTCGGATTGGACGAGAAGAATTCAAACAGCGTAGATTTTCCAATTGTTCACTACCCGGAGACGCTCTCGATTCCCTATTCATTGGCTGGGTTCGAATCAGAAATTTGGACGGAAAGGATGTCATGCCTTTCTCGATTAAGATCACAAAAAGTTCCGAAGATAATCACAATAAGCATTCCATCGTTGTGTCGAAAAATAATTCCTCGGGTAGAATTTGACTCTTTGAGTCATAATCTTTGCGTAGGTCAGGAAATAGACAGGGATTCCATCTGCTTCAACTTGGTTAACGGTGGCTATTCCCGTGCTCCACTCGTTGAAGATGTGGGAGATTTTGCCGCAAGAGGTTCAATTCTCGACATCTATTCTCCCCTATATACAAATCCGGTAAGAATTGAGCAGATGGGCGATGTAATTGAATCCATGCGTTTTTTTGATCCCTCAAATCAGCGTTCATTGGGTTGGGTATCAGAGATAATGATTTGTCCGGTTAAAATGTCTCCACACAGTGATTTGGATTTGGAGAAAGGGCTTGAAAAAATTGTGCAGGTTTGTGAATCCCGTGGAGTTGAAAAACGTATTCGTCAAGGATTGTTAGATGATTTTCGTCATCGGATACGATTTCCGGGATCGGAACTATATTTACCTTATTTCGAAGAACATCTGGAAACATTTCTAAACTATCTCCCGGCCGAAACAGTGGTCATAGTCCCGGATCAAGAAACTACCAGGCGCTCTTTTGAAGATCACGAACAGGAAGTGTTCCACGGATACCAATCTGCCACCCTGGATGGTCTTCCAGTCCCGGAGCCATCTTCCCTATATGTTTCAAAAGAGTCTTTTAACAGACTGTTTGACGCGTTCAGGAGGGTAGTGCTAGCTGATCTGCAAATGGAGGATGAAAGAACCAAGAGTTTTAGAATCCCATGCGCATCCAATGTTGATATACGACCGGCATTGTTCAAGCAAAAGGCATATGACCGGGCAATGTCCAGCCTAGTGCAAATGATGGCAGATTGGCGAGATTTGGGCAGCGAAGTTTACATAATCAGCCATACCGAAGGACAGGCTCAGCGACTTCTGAAACTTCTGGAACCATACAATCTCAAGTTGAATTATCTGGGGACCGGTTTTCAACTACCCACTTTCGAATCAACTGTAGCGCCAGGAATTTATCTTTCCATCGGACCACTTAACTCTGGTTTCAGAATTGAAGAAATAGGAATGGTAGCTCTCACTGAAGAAGAAATCTTTGGGCCGAGAGTG
The DNA here is from genome assembly GCA_020718965.1 of Desulfomonile tiedjei. Taxonomy (GTDB): domain Bacteria; phylum Desulfobacterota; class Desulfomonilia; order Desulfomonilales; family Desulfomonilaceae; genus CAJBEZ01. The sequence goes on along the minus strand of DYRE01000294.1, from coordinate 957 downwards.
AGGGCTACTTTGAGAAAACACCCCAAAGGAGCCTTCCTTTCTTCATTGACGGATCTTTTGGAGGGAGAAGCGGTCGTTCATGAAAATTATGGAATCGGCATTTTCAGAGGATTGACGCGCAAAGAATTCGAAGGAGTGACCGGTGAAGTCATGGTCATTGAATATGCGGGAGGTGACATACTTTATCATCCCGTGGAGAGACTTCAATCTATTCAAAAATTCGTATCAGGATCGGAATCTCCTCCGCATTTAGATAGACTTGGAACCAAAGGATGGGAAAAGACCAAGGCCAAAATCAAGAAGTCAATTCGTGAAATGGCAAAGGAATTGCTTGAGATTTTTGCACACAGACAACTTTCGTCCAGACCTCCTTATTCTCCTAAGGACCAGAACTTTGATGAATTTGAAGCTTCATTCGAATTTGAAGAAACCCCAGACCAGTCTAAAGCAATTCAAGAAGTCATGGAATCGCTGGATTCAGATCGTCCAATGGACAGACTAATATGTGGGGATGTGGGTTATGGAAAAACTGAAATAGCTATAAGGGCAGCTTTTAGAGTGATGATGGACGGAAAGCAGGTAGCCATTCTAGTGCCCACTACTGTGCTGGCTCAACAGCATTTCGATACTTTCTCACGTCGATTTGCCAACTATCCTGTCAACATAGAAATGATATCCCGGTTTAGAACCTCGACCGAACAAAAAGATATTTTGATAAAACTGGAGCAAGGCAAAGTAGATTTGATCATTGGCACACACCGACTCCTCCAGAAAGACGTAAAATTCAAGGACCTTGGTTTATTGGTTCTTGACGAAGAACAGAGATTCGGAGTTACACACAAGGAAAAAATCAAGAAATATAAAACTCATGTGGATGTTCTTACTCTTACCGCTACACCAATACCCAGAACCTTGAACATGTCTCTGACAGGAATCAGAGACATGTCTGTAATTGAA
>DYRE01000293.1 GCA_020718965.1 Desulfomonile tiedjei | reverse complement strand
CCATTTCATTGAAAATATTGTGATAACGGAGTTCTCCAGTGCCGAGGACGATTAACTGTATGTCATTGGCGACTATTGCATCAAAAGCTTCAGCCACTATATCAACACCCTTTTGGCTGGAAAGGCGGCTTACCATTGCAATCAGTGGCTTACCAGGATCCGGTTGCAGGCCAGCTAACTGTTGAAGTTCATCCTTGCATAACGATTTTCCCGTCAGATCCTCGTACGAATAAGATTGGGCAAGGTAAAGATCCGTTTCTGGGTTCCAGATGGAATAGTCCACACCGTTTAAAATGCCTGCTAGACAATCCTTTTTTTCCTGAAGTATGCCTTCGAGTCCAAACCCGAATTCGGCCGTTAGAATTTCATTCCGATATCCTGGAGACACTGTGTTGATGACGTCCGCAAATACCAATCCACTCTTTAAAAAATTCAGTTTACCGTGGAACTCCATGTGCTTGGGGGTAAAAAATTCCCAGCCTACCCCCACCAAAGGCATGTCCAGATGCCAAAATATGCCTTGATATCCAAGATTATGGATGGTCATTACGGCTGCGCTATTTTTCAAGAGTGGCTCACCCGCGTATAGGGTCCTAAGATAAACAGCGGTGAGAGCGGCTTGCCAATCGTGAGAATGAAACACATCGTAGCGTCTTCCCTGCTGGATGGCTAGTTCAAGGGCCGCCCTAGTCAGGAATACAAATCTCTCAGCATTGTCTTCGTAATCACCCGTTTCAGGGGTACCATAAAGATAGTCTCTGTCATAATAATCGTCGCATTCCAGAAAACCGTATCTCGCTCCATTTTTCCCAACATGCTCCCAGAGGCCGGCTTTTACATTCTTGGCGTTTAATGTAACCTCAATGCTGACATTCGATTTCGTAATATTGAATTTATCCGGGGTTATGCCTCGATACTTTGGCATAAGCACATCGACCTGAACACCTAGAGCAGCTAATTCAACCGGCAGTGCAGACAAAACTTCGCCAAGACCACCTGTTTGAGCAAAGGGAGTTGCTTCCGGCGTAACCATGAGAACTCGCACGTAAATAATCCTCCATTAAATTGTAGAAAACAAATACAACGCTCAAAGCTAAAACAGTCGGAGCCATCAATTCCTTAAGCCCCAAAAGAATCAGTGATTACCTAGAGATTAGCGCAATAACAACCTACTCTTGAGTCATGATCAGTCAGGACCTCAATCTTTAACTGAACTAAGACAAATGCGCATATTTCTTATCGTAAGTCTTCAATCACCGTTGATTTGTCAGCGTTACCTGTGTCTCTATCATACATGACTGGAAAATTCCATGACAGAGCGCTTTGACAAATTGAATTCGCCTAACCCTTGCGGCTCAAGAATGCATCTGACATATTTTGATATGAGCGACAAGACCTCCATCTTCGACAAGTTGTTGCATGAATTGCGGAATTGGGGCCACCTTGAACTCCTCTCCGGATTTCAGATTACTAATTAGACCTTTAACCGGATCTATTTCGATAGTGTCCCCCTCTTTGATGTTGATAGAAGCTTCTGGACTTTCAAAAATTAACAGCCCCATGTTGAAAGCGTTTCTAAAAAAAATACGCGCAAAACTTGCGGCAATCACACATGAAATTCTTGCGCTTTTTATGGCCACAGGAGCGTGTTCCCGAGAGGAACCACAACCGAAATTTTTGCCGGCGACAATTATGTCACCTGGAGCAACCTTTGAAGGAAACTGAGGGTCCGCATCTTCCATTACGTGTTCCGCCAGTCTTGACGGGTCTGTTATGTTTAAATATCTTGCCGGAATTATTTCGTCAGTATTAACGTCGTCTCCAAACTTCCAGACTTTACCTTTAATTGTCATCAGACCTCCGAAAGATGACCTATCCTATGATACAAAGTAGAGACTTTGTAATGGGATCAATTATTTCCGACTCCAGATTGCAAGGAGTGATGAAGCTTTTGTGGCATTATTGAGGATTGATTGCAAGTCACTTTTGATTGATGGTTGGAGTTGTACATGCCCAATCTTGTACAATAGCTTTCCAGGAAAGAGAATTTGAGAGCGTTCATGTTAATTAACATCGCGCTTTTTAACTCAGGAGATCGATTTAATGAAAAGATTCTTGAATAAGGGCATAAGCCTTCAGGTTGTTCAGGGTATGCCTTTAACTTCATTGATAAGGCTAATAGCCAGAAACAAATTCCATGTCGACTCTGAACATTTGGGTCGATTGGCCTATCTGATTGGAATTGGAGTTTTTAATTCCATCCTAGGATTGTGCGAGCGTTTTTTTGACGGCGAAGAGATAGAGAAGGTGGAGATCAATCACGCCCCTTTTTTTATTTTGGGACACTGGAGAAGTGGAACAACTCACTTGCATAATTTGCTGAGCCTGGATGAAAACTTTGCAAGTCCAAACGTTTACCAGTGTCTGTTTCCATACCATTTCATCTTTTCACAGGTTGGATCCGGGGCGATGTCTTTTCTCGGACCTGGAAAGCGCCCGATGGACAATGTAGATTTTTCCTCAGCAGTGCCTCATGAAGATGAATTCGCTTTGGCTGCGCTTTCTTTGGTTTCACCATATATAAAAGTTATTTTCCCCGTTACGGGTGAAAGCTGGCACACCGGACTGGATTTGGACAAAATTCCCGAAGAGTGGAAAACTGCGTGGAAAAACGCGTTTACTGTTTTCCTGAAAAAGCTTCAACTTTCGGAAGGGAAAAAACCACTGTTAAAATCTCCACCCCATACTGCAAGGATAAAGCACCTTTTGGAAATGTTTCCCGACGCCAAATTCGTTCACATTGTCAGAAATCCTTACGAGGTATACCTGTCCACCCTGAATCTCTGGAACAAATCTTTTTCAAAGGCTCGGCTTCAGGAACCGTCTGAAGAACTTGTTCAAAACCAGATTCTAGGCTGGTATGTAGAAATGTTCGAGCTGTATGAACGGGACAAAGGCTTAATTCCTGAAGGTAACTTAACAGAGATTAAGTTTGAGAATCTTGAGAAAGAGCCTATTGTAGAACTGGAACAAATTTATACAAGACTTGGTCTTCCGGATTTCAATTGCTTTCAAGGAAAGGCCGAAAAATATCTCCACGGAATCAAGAAATATCAGAAAAATGTTTATCAACTTGACAATGAGACCAAAAACCTTGTGTCGGA
>DYRE01000292.1 GCA_020718965.1 Desulfomonile tiedjei | reverse complement strand
AAGGGTAATAGGATAGCTTTTTCCTATTGACAAGAACAGCCATATCAGTGCCTTCACGAAATTCGTTTCTTGTTTTTTGAAACGAATTTCGTGAAGGTACTTATCTCGTTCATCGGGGTTAGTTGGAAGCCAACCGTCTTCAGCTGAAATCACTAATTCACAGTGAACCAAGCCACCACCGCCCTTCAACCGTGGAATCGTTTACTGAATCCTGGTCAGGCCATCTTTCGTAAAATCGGACTCCTTCAGGCCAAGGCCAAAACGATAATTACTCCAATAGACCATGGTCTTCTCACCAGTACGATGATTGACCATTTCCATCTCACGCATACACCAAAATTTCCCTTCATACAGTTCAAATTTTGACTTGGTCATGGTTTTAAACAGCGCATTCTCATGATCATAAAAATCAATCTTGAAAATCCTGTACTCCTTGCTATCTATCCACATCACCTGCCGGGAGTAGTTGGTGAATTTTTTATGGGGAATCCGCTCCACCACAAAGCAGTCCAAGCCAGCTTGTTGTTCATTGCGTAGATAACGGTAAGAATATTTCTCCACCTCTTCAGCCCGGTACAGGCGCAGGTCCTCAAAGGAGAACTGGGTGCCCATGAAGGCGCTCAGTTGATTGGCTGGCGATAAACGCTTGACCCTTTGATTCTCCGGAATAAAAACCCAGTGTTCATCCGGTTCATTGCGCCGGGAGTGGGACAAACGGGCCATCCCTTTCACATCAGGTGGATAGACAAAGATGGAGATGCTGCGATCTCCCTGCTCAGGCCGTTCGAGGCCCCAGACGCGAATATGCCGCAACTCTTCTTTCCCCTGCTTGTTGGCCTGAGCCAGGGTGATCTCGGCAAAAAAATCACCGAAACCACTATCCCGCTCATAACTCGTTCGGGCAATCTCCAATCCTTTTTGAACAGCGCCTGTCTCGTTGTCTGCCTGGCCCAAGCCTGGCAAGGAAAGAGAAATGGTCAGGATAAGGCCAAAAAATAATAAATATTTCCACATAGTATGCTCCATGCCTCGAAATTTGCCTGGTAGTCGCTCCCTCACGATTCAACGCCCCGGCTTAATCCCGTAACACTTTAAAAATAATAGAATAATCTGCAAACTACATGATCGTCACGCCGCATGTAGTATTGGCTGTCAATGAAATCAGACTCATGAAGAAAATAGCCCTCGATATTCACCTTCCAATGGTCACCAACTCGTCGGCCAAACTTGAGCGAGGCCGAAAGGGGGTGGCGCTCCAAATCCTGGATAACACCGGCTTCCAGCACGGTACTGGCAAGATCGTTTAAGGACAAACGCATGCCCACCATAAGATCATTTTGCATGGCGGTAGTGGAATAAGCGCCACGATCATCATAGAGCCATTCACCAATAATCGAACAATCGGCATCAGTGCCCAGAATACCGGTGAAGGGATATTCAAAGCCGGTAGTAAGGGCAAAAAAGGAATCGCTCTGACCTTCTCGATAAATAGTCTCGAGCTTTAACAACCATCCCCCTGCGACCAGAAGGGTATCTAAGCCAGCCTGTTGGATCTGCTCATAATACGGAACAAAAACAGGGGTCACACCATCTTTTACACCTGTCCTTAAGGTGGGTTCTCTCGAAGTGCCATTGAAATAGGAAAGACCCAGGTCAAGATCATCAATGGTATGAGAATAACGCAAAGCGACATCAACATGTTCTTCTTCACTGCTGCTTTCAAATTGGGCCTGGCTGCTGTCAATTCCCAGAGGCAGACGAAAACGCCCCTCATCCCCGGGAAAATTCCGTTCCCGGAAATAGGGCATCATCATGAAATCAAGATTTCCCCAATCCATGGCCCCTGCTACCGAGATCATCGGTTGGCCCAGCTTGTCGCTGCCGCCCAGGCCTGCAAGAGAATCTGTCTGATTGATTATGTCAACCAGATTGAGTGTTTCGGTTACGCCCCAGAATATTTTGCGAAAACCTGCGCCAAGCTCCCATTTTTCCTTAACATAGAGGCCATAGAACTCTCGAAGGTCAAAATGGGTTCGTTCATTATCCTGACTATCTAACTGGAGATAGGGCACAGCCACAAAAAGGTGGCCGTCGGCCCAGCTATATGAATATTTCGGTTCGGCGATGAGAGACATGTCTTGCTGGCTCTGCGCCTCATAAAGGCCATCATCAAAAAAGTAGCGGCCCTCTACGGCCAGATAACCGGCCCATGTACTGATGCCACAGGCCAGATCACTATCAGCACAATCAACAAGAAGCTCCTCCGGCACCTCACGCTTTGGCGTCAACTCAGATGTAGCCAGATCCCCAGTCGAGATCTCTTCCTGAAAGGAAGAAGAGGCCCCATAACAAGAAAGAGGAAAAAGGAAAAATATAAAAAGGAAGAGTGCTTTTTTCACCATGATAGTTTTCTCCAACACGGGTCAACACCCGTAACCCAGGTTTTTTGCATATTCATGAGTGCTCCGAGTTGCCGCAAGTCTTTGTTATTGATTATGGTTGTCAACAAATAGAATTGTCCGGCATTGGACTCTGTTTTCATCTGGACAAATTGATCTTTCGTTTTTTCATGTTCAAGTAATTGAGATGGTCAAGTAAAAATGGACAGTTTGTTAAGCAGCTTAACTGTGAATCCTTGAGTTTCTGGATATAGTCCTTTCGCTTCTTGCTCATTGAACACCTCCTTGCAGAGATTTCTCTTCGTTTAATCCCCTCTTAGAAAAGTGTCCACTTTCTCTATATCACATCAGCCTCTATTGGCGCAATCCAAGATGAATTCGGATGGCATCTTCCACTAACCACATATTCGTTCTGGTCAAAACATCAAGCGTTTTTCAGGCGGCTTTTATTGGCGGCCATGATCTGATCCGCCATTGTTTTGGCTTGGTTGCCTCCATATTACTTTCTTTTCACCCCATCACCAGATTGCTCCAGTTCTTCTGCTGTGATCAGGCTATAACTTGTACTTCGTCCCCCGCCAGGATTTTGAATCAGCGAGGTCAAAGGGTCAGGCTTGATAACTGGGTGTTTTCACCAACAAATAGTTCGCCGGCGTAGCGGAGCCCTGCAGAACAATTGATTGGCGTATTTAGTGTTTGCAAAAGTCAACATCTTTCCAAAATATCTGTTCATTTTCACAGATCCGTGCAAGTCATATGTGTCTGAAAATCAGATTA
>DYRE01000017.1 GCA_020718965.1 Desulfomonile tiedjei | reverse complement strand
CGCCCAACCGATATCAAGATTTCCCTGGCAGATCCGGGTAAGGCAGAAAGAGAGTTGGGCTGGAAGGCCAAATATGGAATGAAGGAAGTGGCGGCGATGATGGTGAAGGCGTGTATGGAGAGAATAGTGAAATGAATGTGGGTCATTATTGCCGAGTTGCCATCCTCTTGAAATTCGTTACTCGATTTTTTTCCTGATATACTATGGGTGATTTTAAAGGTCGTTTTATTGCCCTGTACCAGTATAGAGGGTTTGTTGTTAGTATGGTTGCCAGGGAATTTCGTAGCCGCTATATGGGTTCACTTCTTGGTAGTATCTGGTCTATCTTGAACCCTCTGGCCATGATTTTAATCTATACGGTTGTTTTTTCCCGGGTCATGCGGGCAAAATTGCCGGGCATAGAGGATTCAATGGGGTATGGTCTTTTCGTCTGCGCCGGTCTGCTGCCCTGGCTTTTTTTTGTCGAACTGCTTAACCGTTTTCCCAATATCTTTATTGAGCAGGCCGCGCTGCTGAAAAAAGTCAGTTTCCCGAGAATAACGCTCCCTGTTATCGCTCTTTGTTCGGCGACCATCAATTTTCTGATAATATTCACTCTTTTCCTTGCTTTTTTACTACTGACTGGTCGGTTTCCAGGCTGGGTTGTATTGGGGTATATCCCACTGCTTGTTATGCAGCAGATGTTTGTGACGGGCTTGGGCGTGATGCTTGCCAGTATGAATGTCTTCTTTCGCGATATCGGTCAGTTTATTAGTGTCATCATTCAATTCTGGTTCTGGTTTACTCCCATTGTCTATACCCAGGTCATGGTCCCGGAAAAAGCTCAAGGTCTCTTGTCTTTCAATCCGATGACCTCCTTTCTCCAGGCCTATCAAAGCATTATTCTTCATGGCGTATGGCCGGATTATATGACTTTCAAGTGGCATTTTATGGGAGCCCTCATTGCCCTGATCGGCGGTTTTTTTGTATTTCATCGTCTGGCCGATGAGATGGTGGACGAGCTGTGAGTGGCCGCATCATTGTCAATAACCTGGGTAAGAAGTATAAACGCTACCCGAGTCGATGGGCCCGTCTTGGTGAATGGCTCAGCTTCGGGAGGTATCAGGGGCATCAGTCTTCCTGGATTCTGCGTAATCTCAGTTTTGAGTTGAACGCGGGTGAGTCACTGGGTGTGATCGGAATCAATGGCGCAGGCAAATCAACATTGTTGAAATTATTAACCAGAACGTCGATACCCAGTGAAGGGAGCGTCGAGATCCAGGGGCGTGTTTCCGCCTTGCTTGAGCTGGGAATGGGTTTTCATCAGGATTTTACCGGACGTGTCAATGCCCTGATGACCTGTCAGATGATGGGCTATAGCAGTGAAGAAGCCCATGCCCTTCTTGAAGATATCCAAGAGTTCTCGGAACTTGGTGACTATATGGATCAACCGGTGAGGGTCTACTCCACCGGTATGCATGTACGTTTAGCCTTCAGCGCCGCCACAGTCAGGCGTCCTGAAATTTTGATCATTGATGAGGCATTATCGGTGGGTGATGCCTATTTTCAGCATAAATGCATTAGTCGGATTCGTGAGTATCGTGATCAGGGAACCACCCTGCTCTTTGTCTCCCATGACCCCGGGGCAGTCAAATCCCTATGCAATCGAGCAATTCTCCTTGACGGGGGGGCCATTGCTAGAGATGGTGCTCCAGATTCTGTACTTGATTATTATAATTCAGTTATAGCCAGGAAAGAGAGTGATGAGGAGATCCGGCAGGTTGAGGGAAGAGGTGGGCGTATCGAAACCCGTTCCGGAAATGGTACTGCCAGGATCACCCATGTTGATATTACAAAAATTGATGGCTGTTCAGCACGTGTTTTTCTGGTTGGAGAGAAAGTGGTACTTCATTGTGCGGTAGATTTTTATGAGGATATGGATAAATCCACTGTGGGAATTCTCCTGCGTGACAGAATGGGCAATGATGTGTACGGAACCAACACCACACACCTTGGTCACAGTGATCTGAAAGTGCATGGCGGCGATAGCCTTGATGTGGCTTTTACTCTTCCCTTGAACATCGGCCCGGGAAATTATTCCGTCTGTGTTGCCGTTCATGCTGGAGAGTCTCACCTGGAAGGGAATTGCGACTGGTGGGATCATTGTCTTGCCCTCCAGGTCATAGCTGGAGAAGAGCCCCCTTTTGTCGGGGTGGCAGCCCTGCCCGTTGAGGTTGAGGTAAGTATGAAATGCAAGGATGATGTGAGTATACTTGAGTAAAAATGTATTGTACCAAAGAAGATAAGAAAGGGTGTGGAATATAATTGGTTGTTTGAGTAGCTTCCTCATGTTGTAGGGTTCCGGCTATGGATGAGTCTGTATATTTGCTTTGCGCAATATGTGATGTGCGCGCCAGACAACGATAATTTATGTTCCGAATAAAAAAATCCTAAAACTAATCAATTAACCGAGTCGGGATCGAAATGATTGACAGGGGGCTCAAGGATAGGCAAACCCGAGGTGGGCAAGGAAAATGGTTACGTTTCTTGAAACGGATAGTGATGTTGTCTCTCTTGGTTGTCGTGATGACGAGTGTGGGACTTGTCGCAGCTGAGTTATTTCTCCGCTGGCTGTATCGAGATGTACTTTCTTCAGCTGATGGTAGTTCCTACTTCTCCATTATGCATCGTCACCTCTTTGAAGAGGAGCTCAATTCATTTCATCTGCGGGGGAAGCAGTTTGAGAAGTCCGTCGGCCAACGATTCCGGATTGTGGTTCTTGGAGACTCTTTAACTTGGGCTCCCGGGGTCTACCCAGCGGAGAAACGTTTTACGGAGAGGCTTGAGAAAAATTTTAACGAGCAAAGCTCTAACGTGGCGGTAGAAGTTGTCAATGCTGGACGTAGTGGACATGATCTTCCCCAGCATTACAAGTCTCTTTCCTTTATTGATAGCATCCATCCCGATTTGGTACTCTATCAGTGGTTTGTCAATGACATGGATGTCCATCGGGATGTTTCCCGATTTAGCACCCCTGGGCTTATTAAAAAGCGCAACCATGTATTTTTATTTCAACGTTCCGCCCTTTATTTTTTGATCCATCGCGCTTACGGGCAACTTCGACAGTTACAGGGTAAGCAAATCTCCTATACCCGTTATCTCACCGAACAACTGGGGGATGACAAGGGGAAGAATGCCATGGACGCGCAGCGGATACTTTCCAAGCTGATCAGTCACTTTCAGGATCAGCGAATCCCCTTTGCTATGGTCCTTTTTCCGAGTTTTGCCGGGCCCATGAATGATTACCCGTTGAATTTCCTCCATGAGCAGGTACTCTCGGTCTGCAAAGAGAAACAGGTCGACTGTTTAGACCTCCGTAAGACCTACGAGAGCTCATTCTATAAGGATCTTTGGGCGAACCCCTTTGATCCCCACCCGGGAGAGCTGGCTCATGAGATGGCAGCCAAGGCTATTTATGGCCATTTTGGAGCTTCCTGGCAACAGGATATTGGACGAGTGCAACCACGGCCTGAAAGATACGAAAAAGTTTCTCATAAACAAAAGGAAGACAAATGAACGGTGCATTTCGACAAAATCTGGTATCCAAAACAATTTGGCCTTGGCAGACGAGCAAATCGTCAACCAGTACCGGCCCCAGCCTTTTTCTTTCCCTGATCACACTGACTGTGGGTCTCATGATGGCAGGCTTGTTCGTTCTTTTTCATCATAACAGGATGGCCCTGCTGGTGGTCGGGATCTCTTTGGCCGTTTTTCTCTGTTCACGTTTTTTTCCGAAGGTTTACCGGGGTCTCGAAAAGGTGTTCCAGGGATTCTCCCACTTGGTCGGACAGGCCCTGACCTGGCTTCTTCTTCTCCCTTTTTTCTATGTCTTTTTTGTCGGCGGCAGGTTGCTTCAGAAGATTACTGGTAAGGATCCCATGAGCAGAGCGTGGGACAGGAATGCAGACTCCTATTGGTGTAACAAAATAAAGGGAAGTGACCCTGAACAGTATAAGAGGCAGTTCTGATGAATATTCTTGGAATTAGTGCGTATTATCACGATTCGGCTGCGGCTCTGGTTCAGGACGGCATGATCCTTGCTGCCGCCCAGGAGGAGCGTTTTACCCGGATCAAGCATGACCATGCCTTTCCCTTGAACGCGGTGCGCTACTGTCTGGCCGAGGCCGGGATCAGCGGGGGAAAGATAGACGCGGTGGCCTTTTATGATAAACCGATCAATAAGTTTTCGCGGATTATGGAGACTTATTTCAGTGTGGCCCCCCGTGGTCTGGCCTCGTTCATGATGGCGACTCCCCTCTGGCTCAAACAGAAACTTTGGACTCCGTTGCAGGTAGAAAACGGGTTGGAGCGCTGCGGGGTTGGAATGGATGCCCTTTATTTTCCAGAGCACCACGAATCCCATGGAGCTTCCTCTTTTTACCCATCGCCCTTTTCCGAAGCGGCTATCTTGACCATGGATGGGGTAGGGGAATGGGCCACCAGCACCATAGGTATCGGTAAGGGAAACCGGATTGAACTGCTTCGTGAATTACGTTTTCCTCATTCGCTCGGCCTGCTCTACTCGGCTTTTACCTATTATACTGGTTTTCGGGTCAACTCTGGAGAGTATAAGCTGATGGGTTTGGCCCCTTATGGCCGACCGCGATATTCCCAGCTCATCTTTGATCGATTGTTGGATCTGAAGGAGGATGGTTCTTTTCGGCTCAATATGGAGTACTTCGGTTTTTTGGATGGTCTGCGGATGACCAGCAAAAAGTTAGATGAACTCTTTGCCGGTCCTCCGCGCCAGCCGGAGACGCCAATCACAGTAAGGGAAATGGATATTGCCGCCTCCATTCAGGCGGTCACTGAGGAGATTGTTCTGCGCATGGCTCGCCATGCGCGGAAGATCACGGGGATGAAATTTCTCTGTTTGTCCGGGGGGGTGGCCTTGAATTGTGTGGCCAATGGTCGTCTGTTGCGGGAAAACATATTTGATGACATCTATGTCCAACCCGCTTCGGGTGATGCTGGTGGTGCTCTGGGAGCGGCTTTGTTGACCTGGTATCAGATTCAGGGTAACCCGCGGCAGACTGATGGCGTCCATGATTCCATGCAGGGCTCTTATCTGGGTCCGGCTTTTAGCGATGAGGAGATTGGAGCTTATCTGGCCGCCAGGGGGTATGTGGCGAGAAAACTTGATCCAGACCAATGGGCCAAGGAAATAGCCGCACTGATCGCCGCGGAAAAGGTTATCGGTCTTTTTAATGGCCGTATGGAGTTCGGGCCTCGTGCTCTGGGTTGCCGATCAATCATCGGTGACGCCCGCTCCACCACCATGCAGTCGATCATGAATTTAAAAATCAAATATCGGGAATCATTTCGGCCTTTTGCTCCCTCTTGCTTGGCCGAGCAGGCCGCTGATTACTTTGATATAGATCGTCCATCTCCGTACATGCTGATGGTTGCCGATGTGCGCAAATCCCGCTGCACGAAGCTTGCGGAGGAAGCCCAGGTGGCCTTTGGCGACCAGATCAATCAGGTGCGTTCAGATATCCCGGCCGTCACTCATGTGGATTATTCGGCAAGGATCCAGACCGTCACTCCTGAGAGCAATAAACCTTATTACGATATTATCGAGGCTTTTGCCGCACTGACTGGCTACGGGGTGATCATTAACACCTCCTTTAATGTCCGCGGTGAACCCATTGTCTGCACTCCGGAAGACGCCTATCGCTGCTTCATGCGAACGGAAATGGATTACCTGGTTCTTGGTTCCTACCTTCTGGAAAAGGGTCAACAGCCTCGGTTCGTCGATGCCGAGAACTGGCGAGAGAGTTACCAGCTCGATTGAGGAATTCTACGCGAATTGAACCATTGTTATCAATAATATTTGTGGCCTGGGTAGAAGCTCAGCCATAGTGATTGGAGGAAATTATGAATTTTTTTAAACACCTGTTTTCCCTGTTACGAGAGCTGTTTCATTTTGCTTGGAAAAACAAGGTCTGGTGGATTGTCCCGATGACTCTTGTCTTTCTGGTTATAGGCCTGCTGATAGTGGTTGGCGAGACTGCCGCTCCTTTTATTTATACACTTTTTTAGGCCTGTAGCATGGTTATTAAGATGTTGATGACATCAGCAAAAATTCCGCAAAAGTTGGAGAGGATCGCTTCATGTTAGAAACCCAAAATCCAGAAATTGATCTGGCTCAGTTGCTTGAAAAAATTGGACTGGAGTTGAAACTGCAACAAAAGAGTGTTGCAGGGGATCGGGACAGGCTTGCCCCAGAGGAACTTACGATCAATGATCCTTACTCTTGGGGACAACTGGGGGCGACGTTGAATGTTGCTGAACAGAATGTCAACGCTGGAGCTGAGGTCACCTCCATGCTCCATTACCGTGGACTTATGCGTAAGGTTGCTCGATTTCTTGGGAAGATAACTGTTTTTCTCGGACGGGTCATCACCATTCCACAAAGAAATTTCAACAGTGCCATCCTTCATAGCCTCCGCGTTACCCTGGATGGTATCCGGGATATGAATCGCAGCACGGCCCTTTTTGAAAGACGTATCGCTGAACAGATAAGACTGTTTGATGAACAGTTGAAAAAGAAATCAGCTCTTATTGATTATCTGAAAACAGGTGTTGTCACCCAGGAAAGAAGGGTATCTGTTCTTCTGCAAGAGTTGCGCAGGCAGTTGATGGCTGAGGGTGGCAGCAAGGAATCTTTTGCACAGAATTTGACCAGTCCAGATATTCTTGATCCTCTCTATCTGGCCTTTGAAAATCAATTTCGTGGCACCCGTGAATTGATTAAAGAACGATTGTTGGAATATGTTCCTCTTATTCGTGAGGCCAAGGCAGGAACTGCGGGACGGGAAATTCTGGATATAGGATGCGGTCGAGGCGAGTGGCTTGAAATCATGAGCAACGAGGGTTTACAGGCAAAAGGCCTGGATCTAAATCACGTATTGGTGCAGGAATGTCGCGAGAAGGGCTTTGAGGTACTGGAGAATGATGCCCTCAGTCATCTACGTTCTCTTCCGGACAGCAGCATTGGGGCAATCACCGCATTTCATCTTATTGAACATCTCACCTTTGATGACCGAATTTCCCTGTTTGATGAAAGTGTGAGAGTTTTGAAACCAGGTGGTATTGCTCTTTTTGAAACACCAAATCCCAGGAATTTACTTGTGGGCAGTTGTGATTTCTGGTCCGATCCGACCCATCTTCGCCCTCTCTACCCTGAAACGCATCAATTCCTGCTGGAATATCGAGGCTTTTGTAAGGTAGAACTTATCTTTCTGCATCCCCATGAAGGAGAACAGCGCCTTCCAGAAGAAGAGGCGCCGCAGCTTGCTGCACGCCTGAACGAAATTTTCTCCTGTGCCAGGGATTACACTGTTGTTGGATATAAAGTATGAACCCTGTTGCTTTTGTCATTCCCTGGTTTGGCAGTAATCTAAAAGGCGGGGCTGAGCAGCAGGCCTGGCAGGTTTGCAATCGTCTGGTAAGTCGGGGGCATAAGGTTGAAGTTCTGACTACCTGCTGTTCTTCCTTTTTTGAAGACTGGTCTACCAATCATCTCCCTGCAGGCGTTGAGATGGTTGATGGGCTTATAGTGCGCAGATTCAAGGTTGATAAACGGAATGGAGAGCTGTTTAGTCGTGCCAATAGTCATGCCTTGGCAATTCCCCCGGAAAACTTAACACCCGGTATCAACCCTTTTACCTTTGGGACAGGCGAGCTGTTTGTTGCTGAGAATATCAATTCTCTGGCCCTTGAACGATATCTGAAATGGAATAGAAAGAGATATCATGCCTTTGTTTTTATCCCTTATCTTTATGGGGTTATCCTCAATGGCCTTCCTCACGTTGCTGAAAAATCCTTTTTACAACCATGCCTCCATGACGAGGTCTATGCCTACCTGCCGGAAGTTGAAAATATTATGCGCAGGTGTCGCGGCATTTTCTACAACTCACCGGGGGAAAAGCGTTTGGCCCATAATTTATTCGGGCCTGGTATTGACAGAAAGGGAGAGATTATCGGCGAGGGGGTTGAAAGTATTGATCTGACTCACCAAGAATTGCCGACGCGAGTTGCCGGGCTCGATCTGCACAAAGAAAAATACGTGTTGTGTCTGGGGCGGCGCGATAAAACTAAAAATACTGCACTGCTTGTCGAGGCATATCAAAAATATAATAAGAGTCATCCCGCAAGCACCTTAAAGCTTATAATCGCAGGCCCCGGAGGAGAAAAGTTTGGTGCGTCCGTGCCGGGTGTGCATGACCTGGGGTTTGTTTCAGAACTGGACAAGGCAGCCCTGCTTTCTGGGTGTACAGCGCTGTTTCAGCCGAGCAGAAATGAAAGTTATTCACGAGTTATTATGGAGTCCTGGTTTTATAATAAACCTGTGGCTGTTCATGGTGACTGCCTTGCAACAGCCATGGCCGTGGAGGCGGCAGGCGGTGGGTGGTTGGCAACAAGCTGTGAAGATTGGGCGCATCTTTTTGTAATGCTCAGTCGGATGGAAGAAAATGAATTGCTTGAACTGGGGCAAAAGGGCGGGGAGTATGCCCGGAAGTACGCCGAATGGAATGCGGTGATTGACCGTTACGAGAGTGCACTGGGTTTGAAATCCTCTTTAAACTCAACGAAAAAAGAGACCGGTCGGAGAGGTCTGCATACAATCCATCAGTTGGTTCCAGGTTTTGCCTATGGGGATGCAATCAGTAATCAGACCATGGTTATTCGTGATCTGCTGAAGAAACAAGGTTATAAATCGGAGATTTTTACAGAGCATATCGACCCCTCAATGACCCACGAAGCCCGCCTGTTCAAGGATGGAAAAGGGATAAAAGAGGGTGTCGGGCTTATCTATCATCATTCTATCGGCGCTGGTCTCACTGATTTTGTCATTAATCACCCAGGACCAAAAAGCCTCATCTATCACAATATTACTCCACCAGATCTGGTTCGCGATGCGGACCCAAAGTTGGCGCTGAAACTTGAGCAGGGACTCAAAGATTTGAGCAGACTGGCGCCGCACTTTCCTGTGAGTACTGGTGATTCCCGTTTTAACTGTCGTGATCTGGAAGAAAGCGGTTTTGCTACCCCATCTGTATTACCTATCTGTATCGCCCCTGAGAAATGGAATATTACGGCTGAACCCAATATGCTGACGAGGCTGCGTGACGGCAAAGATAATATTCTTTTTGTCGGACGACTGTCGGCTAATAAGTGTCAGCATGATTTGATTGCCGCTTTTGCTGTCTATCTTTCCATGTACGGGAACTGCCGGCTGATACTCGTGGGCGGCTTTATGGATGAGGAGAGATATTACCAGTCGTTAAAGGAGCAGGTCAAGGGGCTTGGGATTGAGGGTGATGTGCTGTTTACTGGGAAGGTTACAGATAATATCCTGCATGCATGTTACCGATGTGCTGACCTGTTCTGGTCCATGAGTGAACACGAAGGCTTTGGAGTCCCCCTTATTGAGGCCATGTGGTTTGATATCCCTGTCCTCGCCTTCAAAAGTTCAGCGGTGCCTGAAACATTGGGGGAGGGTGGGCTTCTTTTTACCGATAAACGTAATCTCAAAGAATTGGCAGTGGCCGCAAAACTCCTGATGCATGACCCTGATGTGCGATGCAGAATCATCTCAGGGCAACAACGGAGAAGAAAGGCATTCTTGCCTGAGGCTATCCAGCCGAAACTTGATGTGCTGCTCAGGGGGATGAATGGCTAAAAAATGGTGGGAGATACCGGGAATCTGCCTGTTAGTGCTGATCTTAGCCGTTATCTCAACGTATCCTTTAATACTTCATTTTGATTCGGGAATCCCCTATGCCCCGTTTGGGGGTGAGGCCCTGAATAGGACAGGAGATTCTCTTCAGCTTTTGTATTGGTTCTGGCTTGTGAAAGAAAATTTTATTGGAGCGGTTCCATTTGATACAAATCCCTTTGAATTCAACATGTCCATAGCTCATGAAACAACAGGACTCACTACCGTTCCTCTGGCTTTTCTGTATATGTTATTCAGTCCTTTTGGGGAGATAGCTGCCTATAACTGTACCGTCCTCAGTTCTTATGTACTGGCAGGAACATTTATGTATCTTCTTGTTCGGCTATATAGCGGCAGCAGGGTAGGGGCGTTGTTGGGTGCCATAATCTTTACTTTTGCTCCCGGTCGGATTAACGGTGTTACAGGGGGTAATGCGTATGGCTTTCTGTTTTTTTGTTATCCATGGGTTCTCTTTTTCCTGGAGAAGGGGATTCGATCAAAAAAGTTAAGATATGGCTTCCTGGCCGGTGTCGGTTTGATTGTCCTCTCCATGCTTGAGGCGCATCTTCTCTATTATATCTGTGTATTCCTGGGAATGTATATTCCTGTTCGTATTGTCGCTTTGTTTCCCGTTTGTCAGACCCCCCATTCTCATAGTCGAGATGTAAACAAGGGATTTTTTTCCTGGTCTGTCTCACGTTCTTTAATTATTTTATGGGGGGCCGGGGCCGCCGCAACTTTCTATACCCAAACCCTTTTCTTTTACCGGGATCAAGACCCGTTTTTTACCCCATTTTTCTGGTGGGTATTGGCTATTTATCCATTCATTCCGGTACTGGTGGCACTTTGCTTTGCTTCGCTCTATCAGCGTTTATCACCGTTGGATTTTCGTAGAAGTTTAGCGGTTGAAGCTGGATCGTTTGCGGCTTTCTATCTTCTCATTCCCCTTTCCCTATTGTCCTATTTTAACAGGCCGCTTGATACCACTATCGTTGTTGCTTCAGTTGCCGTGACAGTTATCGCCACAAAACTATTTTTACTCAGAGAATATCTGTTTTCCATGCTTAAAGTTTTGGTTAATGGTCTCCTCGCCTGGAAAAATAAATTATGGCCGATTCTTCCCGTTATCTTTGTCATGGGCTACATTGTTGTCTGGATACCATTAGTAAAGGTTAATAAGTTTGCTTCAACAATAGCAGCGAGTGGAAGAACATTGAAGGATGTTAAATTGTATTCTTCCCATCTTTCTGACCTGTTTTTACCAATAAGCAATATTTATATTGGAATCGTGCCTGCTGTTCTCGTGGGCTTTTTTATTCTTGCATGGTCCAGGTCTTTTTTTTTAAACAGGCAACATCAGAAGTTCAATCAAGAATCCGGGCTGATAGCTCTTTTTTACCTGGTTGTTGTGTTTTGCTCTTACATTCTCGCCTTAGGCTTGGCATTTGGTAAGTCTTCACTTTATATCCTCTTTTACAACTATCTCCCTTTTTTCAATTATCCGAGAGTATCTGATCGTATCATTGTACTGGTGCTGTTCGCCTTGGCCGTCCTGGTTGGTTATGTAGTTCAGTATATTCAACAACGTTGCACCAGACGTTTTTCTCTTGGAGTTGTGATCTTTCTTGTCTTATCTGCGACAGTGTTTCAGCTCCATGATTATAATCTTATTAAACCAATAGGGGTTACCTACCTTGACAAGGGGCAGGATATTTATACCCATGTAAAGGAGAACGTCGGGGATGGCTTGTTGCTGGAAATTCCTCTTTGGCCTGGGGATTCCCATCAATCCTCACTGTATCAACACTATATTATGTACGACAGAGTACCACGGGTGAATGGTTATACTCCTTTGGTTCGCACTGATTATATCGATAAGGTCTTTAAACCGTTAGCTACTATTAACCAAGGTAGACTCGATAGGCAACAATATGAGCTCTTGCAGCAACTTGGTGTGAAATTTATTACGGTCCATGATAATAGAGATGTCTTTACGCATAAGGTCAGTCCCTTTGCTCCTTTAACAACTGTCAGGCGTTTTAAAAATTCTCCGTATCTGGAATTTGTTGAAATGAAAAATATGCGACATTTCAATGGATTTAATGAAAGAAGTGATGATTTGTATCTTTTTCGACTGAAAAACAAGGAAACTATTGAAAGTGATTTAGAACGGTCAGCTTGGTACGATATGCCTGTCATATATGATGTGAACAGCCGCTTGTCCCAGAAAACAGGAGAAGTCGTTGAGGATAAAAGAACTGGGAGGAAGGTCTTTCAGGCAATTGAAGGGAAAAATAAGCTGGGATTTATGGTGTATGGCCCATATGCAGTTTATTCACCTGGAAAGTATCGTTGTTATTTCACCGTTGATACGGACGCGAATACGGATGAAAAGATTGCCCGGATAGAGGGGTCCAGTGCTACAGGGAGTAAAGAACAACTTGTTCTTGCGCAGACGGAATTAAGAAGGGATAAAGAAAATAAGCTTTATAGAAAGGTGTATCTTGATTTTTCTATTGCAGAGAGCACCAAGCTGGAATTTCGAGTTTTTTATTATGGCAAAGGAAATTTGCGCGTTGAGCAAATTTCTGTCTACCAAGCAGGTAAAGATACACCACTTAACTTGCTGGAAGCGGCAATGATGGTCGGCGACACTGGACAGTTGGTTCTTGAAAAAGACGCCGTCGGTGGAAAAGTTATTGAAGCCATAGTTGGGAAAAGTAAAAATGGAGATTTGGTCTATGGTCCCAATCGAATATACAGCAAAGGAAAATATCGAGCGCGTTATTATCTACGAACGAAAGATGCGCAAAGGATAAACAAAACAGATGTTGCAGCAGTATTATCGGTAACTGATGGACAGAATTCGACCATTTTCTCTCGACGTAATGTTTCTGCTATGCAACTCAGCGAAGATTCGTTTACAGGCATTGATGTTGAATTTGAAATAACCCGTGATGAAGAGATTAGTTTTCACATGGAATTTACCGGCAAGGCAAGTCTTCAATTGGATAGAATTGAAGTAACGGAAAGAGAAGGTTCAGGGATAGCTTCTGGCATTATTCAGGCTATTTATACCATATTCAACAGTGAAGATCCGAAGAAGTGATCCTGTATACTTCTCAATCCTTGAAACCGTATTGAACACTGCAAAAAAAACATAATATCTGTTACAGTTGTTTTCGCACTGCCTGTTTGATATTCTTGTGGTGTATGAAAACTCCCCTGTTTTTTGGGAGTATTTTTTTTAATGGATCCCCTCTCCGCTATCGTGGCATATGTGTCTCAAGTTATTGCTTTGTGTTTACTATTTTTTTGGTACTCTCACCTTCTTTCCCATTTTGGTTTAAAAAAATGGAATGGAAAATAAGATGGACTCCGGCAAACGGGCGTAGCGAAGTGTGGTAGTAATGAGAAGATAGCTTTGCGATGGTGCAACAAAAGCGACATTTATATTGACAACGACCGTTGGTAGTCTTTCAACCTCTTGTTATCTTATATCTTCATGAACAAAAAAGTCCTTTTTATTTCCCCACAGCCATTTTTTCAATGGCGAGGTTCTCCAATACGCGTCAAATTCAATCTCCAGGCCTTGGCCAGACTTGGCTATCAGGTTGATCTGCTTACCTTGCCCATAGGCGAGGATCAGGAAATCGAAGGTGTACGGGTGTATCGGGTCGCCAATCCGTTCGGTGTGAAAAATATACCCATTGGACCTTCTCTCTGGAAGCTGTTTTTCGACAAGCTCATTCTTCTGAAAGGAATCTCGCTCTGTCTGAAGAATCGATACGATGTCGTCCATGGTGTTGAAGAAGCTGGCTTTATCGCCGTTGTGCTGGCAAGAGTGTGCGGGGCTAAAGCTATCTTTGAAAAGCATTCAGATCCCTATTCCTACAAGAAGGGCAAGCTCAGTAACATTATTCTGCATGGCTATGCCGCTATAGAAAACGTATCTGTACGGATGGCCGTTGCGGTCATCGGCACCGGTCCTGGCCTTGTGGCGCAGGTCAACGCTATGAAGACCAAAACTCGAGCCTTCAACATCTTCGATATTCCCTCGTCTCTCAAAGAATCATCCGCCGTTGAGATTCAAGAGACGCGAGAGAGGATGCTCCAGAACCCCGATGAGGTACTTGTCACTTTTGTCGGTTCATTTGCTGTCTATCAAGGGGTCGATCTGATGTTTGCCGCTATTCCGCATGTGGTGAAATATGCCAGTCAGGCAAGATTTGTCATTATCGGCGGCAGTACTGAAGAAATATCAGAACGCCAAGCCTCTTTGGTCGTGCAAGGGATGGGCGCTAATGTCACCTTTCTTGGCAAGATACCTCCTGATACCTTGCCCAATTATCTGGCTGCATCGGACATTCTTCTTTCACCAAGGGTTTCCGGAATAAACACCCCTCTGAAAATTCTCGATTACATGAAGGCAGGACGGTCAATCGCCGCAACTGATATCCCTTCCAATCAACTTCTTCTCAACGAAGAAACAGCCATATTTGCCCGACCGGAACCGGAACCATTTGCAAACGCTATTCTCCACCTGATAGACGACCCCAAAAAACGAGAACAACTCGGCAGCGTCTGCCGCAAACTGTACGAAAGCACCTTTACATTCAATGAACATTGCAAGAGACTGGCAACATGCTACGACTATGTGCTCAACAAGTGAAGAATGGAGTTACTTCACCAAGAAATGATAGAGCTGTGACTGAAGAGGGATGTCAGTTTTCTGCCCCCTACTCGTTTGGCTATTCTTCTAACTTTTGAAAGATATTACGCACTGAAAAAAACAATGATATTTGTAGACGCC
>DYRE01000291.1 GCA_020718965.1 Desulfomonile tiedjei | reverse complement strand
AAAAAAATATGTCCTCAGATTTGTGAAGATTGACAAGCATCAATGTGGGTAGAGATTTTAATGAAATATAAATTTAATCTCAGTTAGTTGCAACCCAAGAATTGTTTGGGAATACTTCGATAAGATCTGAATGATAAATGTGAGAGGTCTGGCCCTAATCCTGAGTATCCTTTACCTCGTCCCGGATATCCCTTATCTGAGGAAGCAGATCCATGAAACAGTCGAACATTCGGGGATCAAAGTGTCGCCCCCTGTCTGAAACCATTATTGAGAGAGCTTTGTCCTCCGGCAAGGCCTTTCGGTAGACACGGTCATGCACCAGCGCGTCGTAGACATCCACTATTGCAACTACACGGCCGGCCTCTGGGATTTTCTCTCCTGACAATCCCAGGAGATAGCCCGAACCTTCCCATTTTTCATGATGTGAGAGGGCGATCTGAGCCGCCATCTGAATCAGAGGCACTGTAGATCCATCAAGGATGTCAAAGCCTATTTTTGGATGTTTCTTGATTATTTCAAATTCGGCGGGTTCCAGTTTTCCAACTTTTAGCAATATTTCATCTGGCACTCCTATTTTACCTATGTCGTGCATCGGAGCCGCCAGGCGGATATCATTTATCGCTGAATCCGACCATCCCAGTCCCCTTGCCATCTCCGCCGCATAAAGCCCAATACGTTTCACGTGAGCCCCGGTTTCGTCATCCCGATATCGTGTAGCGGCAATCAGGCGAAATATAATTTCTTCTTCCCTGTCATGGACATCCTTGGTTCGTTGTTCGACCTCCATCTTCAATGATTTTTCATATTCTTGGCTCAATAATGAAAGCCGTCGTCTTTCTAGCGCACTCACTACATTGATCAGAATTTCATTTCTGTTAAAAGGCTTGATGATATATCCATAAGCTCCAAGCTCCAAAGTGTGGATAGCCATCTTTCTGTCATCAACCCCTGTAACCATAATCACTGCGACGTCAGGAAATGACCTCCTGACTTCAACAAGAAGCTCTACCCCAGACATTCCAGGCATCATTATATCTGTGACCAGAAGACTGAATTTTCTTTGCCCAAGAGTCTTCAACGCCGTTTCACCGGAATTGGCGGTGAAGCATTCATATCCGGCTACGGTCAATAGCTCCCCGACGAGATCGGCTATTTCCAGTTCGTCATCAACTATAAGGATTTTGTCACTCAGATTCTTAATCAATTGCGACTAGCCTCCTTAAAAATTTTCTAAAATAGTAAACCATATTTTCTGTCGCGAAAGAAAAGAAAATCTTGCAGAGCTTCTCTGATATGGCATTATACTAAAAATACCGGGAATAAGTATGGTAAAAGCTTAAACTGGTTGTCAGGAGGAATGAGTTGGAAACAAAAGTGAACAGGATAGTGGTATATGGAGCTAAATGGTGCCCGGACGCCCAAAGAGCGATCAAATTTCTTGACGGACACGGAATTGACTACGAATGGCATGACATTGACGAAGAAGATGGAGCTCGGGATTTCGTAATAAAAGTTAATGGCCGATTTGTAATACCTACACTACTTTTTCCTGATGGGACCAAAATGACGGAACCTTCAGATCAAGAGCTTGCCGTAAAATTCGGGAAATAGTCGCAACTGTATTGCTTATAGTATGTTGTAAAGCCGTCCTGATTGTTTCTAGGGATAGATGTGGCCGGATCAGCCCCCAGTATTACTATTCACGGAAACTTACTCCCTAGCCTCGAAAAGCAGATATTCGTTAATCAGACGGTTTATGTCACCATCAAGAACTCCCTGAACATTCCCTATCTCGCAATTTGTCCGGTGATCTTTTACCATTTGGTACGGTTGAAGCACGTAGGATCTAATTTGTGAGCCCCACGCTATGTCTTTCTTGCCTTTGTGCAAAGTGTCTTTTTCGGCTCTTTTCTTTTCCAGTTCCAGGTCATAAAGACGAGATCTAAGTATTTTCATACACATTGCACGATTTTTGTGCTGTGATCTTTCATTCTGGCACTGGGCCACAATACCGCTAGGAAGATGGGTTATCCGGACAGCCGAGTCGGTCTTGTTCACATGCTGGCCTCCAGCTCCTGACGCTCTATAGGTGTCCACCTTGAGGTCGGC
Source organism: Desulfomonile tiedjei (assembly GCA_020718965.1). Lineage (GTDB taxonomy): Bacteria > Desulfobacterota > Desulfomonilia > Desulfomonilales > Desulfomonilaceae > CAJBEZ01. The sequence goes on along the minus strand of DYRE01000291.1, from coordinate 1,077 downwards.
TTCATTAATTTCAATCTCCACGTCGTCATCTACGCTAGGGTATACAAACAGGGCCGCAAAGGATGTATGGCGTCTCGAATTGGCGTCAAAAGGCGAGATTCTAACCAGTCTGTGTATCCCCATTTCCGCTCTCAATCGCCCATACGCGTATTCGCCTTCAACTGAAAATGTAACTGATTTTAGACCAGCTTCTTCTCCTGGCAGGGAATCCAGGATGTCGGCTTTGAAACTTTCGACTTCACACCATCGGAGATACATCCGCAGGAGCATCTCAGTCCAGTCCTGGGCCTCTGTCCCACCAGCTCCGGCATGAATCTCGACAATGGCCGATCCGGAATCTTCAGGTTGGGCAAATAACCTTTGGACTTCCATGGCCTTAATCTGGTTTTCGAGCATGGAGATGTTTTCCTGGACTTCATCCAGGACAGAATTGTCTTCTTCTTCCAACGCCAATTCCAGAAGCGCTTCCGTATCGTCTATGTTTCTGTCAAGGCTCTTGAAATCTTGTAGGATTGTATTTATCCTCTTTTGTTCCCGCAAGACATCTCTTGCTATTCCAGGGTTATTCCAGAAAGCTTCCTCTGTTTGTGTTTTTTCAATCTCGGTTAATCGAGAGATCTTACCATCCAGGTCAAAGATAACCTCTGAGATTGGACTGTTTCTGTCTTATCTCCGTCATCTTCTGTTGAAGTTCAAACATTCTCTTCCTCCAAAGGCTCGAGTTCGGTTCCAGCGTATGCTCTTCCCTCAAGCCATTTATTATATTGTGAAAACCCATCAGAGTCCACAGACTCCAATGCCTCATCCATTATTTTTAGCCTTGAATCAAGGTTGTCTACAAAATGAACCAATATCGCCTCCCTTGTGAACGGGCGGACAGGGGACCCAAATCCGGGCTCCCCATGATGGGATAGAAGAATGTGTTCCAAGTCGACTAGCCAAGGTTCGTTCTCCAACCCTAGTTCAAGGGCGACGCTTCTGAGAAAGGTAGTTCCAAGTATAACATGACCAATCAATCTTCCCTCTACGGTCCTTGTTCGGGTTCCGGTTGAGATTTCCTGGAGTTTTCCAATATCA
>DYRE01000290.1 GCA_020718965.1 Desulfomonile tiedjei | reverse complement strand
TATGCCCCCTGTCAGTGGACTTTTGCACCCAATTGACAAACGACCTGAATTTGCCGCTAAGCTGCCACTCAGAAGGCCTGGTGAGATGACAAGTTTATTTTCGGCTCCGAGTGGGTGGCATAATGGTGGAACTTCTTTTGACACCAGCGCGGATGTAAGGGCTCTGCCCCCGAGACCGGAATATTCTCCTACCGGAACCGAAGACGCTTTGGGACCGCCATCCGCCCCCATGTTGATACGTAACATCTTTTCCATAAGTATTCCTCCGTCGATCTGGAAACAGAAGCAGAGAGATTAGGGAACAATTCGAGCAGTATTGTCGAATTACGGGACCCGGAAACAATAGATCAACGGCCTGATGATATGGTCTACGGCAATACAAGTCAAGAACAAACCAGAGGAAAATGTAATAATGTTAATGTGTTATGCCTGTTATGACATAACTGAGGTGTGATGGCGCAAAACACATGTTGTACTGTCATTGGTTGGTGAGGCGAAAAGAACGAAATCTATGGCCACTTTCAAAATCACTTTACATCAGTTTTTCAGCTTGAAAAGTAACTTCCTTCATTACTTCCTTTACCGGAACATCATTTTCTCTGGCCAGCCTAACGCAGTCGTCGTGTTCTGGTTTGATATTAACTACATGTCCTCGGAAAGATGCTATTTTTACTCTGGATGTCCCAAATTTTGTAGAGACATTCTCGATAACACGTTCAGTGACCATTCGTTTTTCTGTCCTCCAGCGTAATCCTATTGCTGTAGTTTCATTGAAGACCAGCTCAGCCAGTTCATCAATTTTTTCAACAGGACATATTATCTGCAACGATATCCCCGGGCGATTCTTTTTCATAAAGTTTGGTTGGATGCATACATCCAGACCACCCTTCTGGAGAGTAAGATTGATGAGGTTGTCATAAAGCTGAGGATTCATGTCATCGATATTTGTTTCGATAATTCCAACCATCTCATGAGGAATATCCATTGACAGAACAGTTTCCGTCCCTAGGACCAGCCTCAGTACATTGGGCAACTCTATGTCTCGTTGCCCGGCCCCGTATCCCACTGCCCCTACCACCATTTCCGGCAGTGGTGAAAAATGGTCACACAAAGACTTAAGGATTGCAGCGCCTGTAGGCGTCAGTAATTCGGATTGGACCCCCGAAGAATATACTGGTATCCCCTTTACTAGCTCCAAAGTTGCAGGCGCGGGTACCGGTAGAATTCCGTGAGCGCATTCTATAGTACCGCCCCCCAGGTTGATTCTGGAGCAATAGGCCTTATCGATGTTGAAGTATTCATAACCAACGATAGCGCCGACAACATCGATCAACGAATCGAGCGCTCCAACTTCGTGGAGATGGCAGTTCTCGGGAGACAACCCGTGAACTTTGGCTTCTGCGTTAGCGAGCGCATGGAAAATGTCGAGCGCTCTTTTCTGGACGCGTTCATTTAGATTACTCCGAGAGATTGTTGCAATTATATCTGACAGATGGGTAGCGTGACGTTCATGATCCTTGTCAATGTCGATAACGACCTGAGACGCTGTGACCCCATTCTTGATAACTTTTCGGACTTCTATCTGATATCCGGTAACTTTGAGCTTGTCCAGTTCGCCCGTGAGGGTTTCCAGAGGCAGACCCGCATCAACAAACGCGCCGAGGATCATGTCTCCGGAAGCTCCGGAGAAGCAGTCGAAATAGGCGATTAACATCATCTGTTCCTGAAAGAGTATATCCTGCCAACCCATTCGGCGAAGAAATTAATGGTCTGGTCACTCCTGGGAATCAAGAGGCAGGGCAAATCAACAAATCCTGATTAATTAAGGGGAGGCCGAAACATTTTGTTTCTGATAAAGATTAACCCATTTGTTGTGTTCATTCAGGCTACTTGAAAACTGGTGACTGCCATCGTTTTTAGACACAAAGTACAGATAATCCACAGATGCTGGACGAACAGCAGCGACCAGAGATTCTTTACCTGGATTCGCTATAGGGCCTGGGGGAAGCCCCGTCACCTGATAAGTATTGTAAGGATGTTTTCTGTCAAGGTCAGAGCGTGTAATTTTCGCGCCCATAGGCTTAATCCCATAAATCACGGTCGGGTCACACTGAAGTTTCATCTTTTGCCGTAGGCGATTGTGAAATACGGCTGACACCAAGCCGTGTTCATTAGGTTTAGCCTCTTTCTCAATTAGGGAAGACAATGTGACCACTTGTAATGGGGTCCATCCATATTCTTCCGCAATGACCCTGACGTGTTTGTCGTAAACTGAGCGGAACCTGCTGACCATTTTTTTGACAACAATCTTCACGTTGGATTTTTCGGCTGGACTAAGGAAATAGGTGTCAGGAAAAAGGAAACCTTCCAAGCTCGAACCATCTATCTGCAATTCCTGGAGAAAGTTATGGTCCTTGGCAAGGGCAAGAAATTCCTTTCTCGAAGCGATTCCCCGGTTCTCGAATAGGTCAGCGACCTGAAAAATGTTGTAACCTTCCGGGACCGTAATGGAGAACACAAGAGTTTTTCCAGAAATTAGCAGATCAAGAACATCCCCCGGTTCACTGTTCGTCTTCAGTTGGTAATCTCCAGCTTTTACGCTCTTTTGTTCCCCTCTGATAAAAGCGACCAATTTGAAGACCAGTTTGCTCGATACGACCCCTTTTTCTTGTAGTAAAGCTCCAACCTCCGAGAGGGAAGCTCCTTTGGGAATATTTACTATGACATCTTCTTGAGGAGTAACTTTCGGTGAATCGGTAACCAAAAAATGTTGCAGAATTCCGGGAAGATTGGAGTACAGGTAGTGTCCTCCAACAGCCAAAAGGACCAGGAGAGCGATAACGGAAAAACTTTTGACTATAGACAAAGCAGGAACCTTCATGACAAAAACGAGGCCTCATTACACCGATGGTCAAGATAGCCCTGGAGAATTAGCACCGCAGCAAGCCTATCCACAACCTTTCTTCTCTTTGCCCTGCTCATGTCGGCTTCAAGTAAAGTCCTTTCCGCTGCAACGGTTGACAGGCGTTCATCCCATTCAAAGACCGGCAGGCTGACTTTTTCTGTCAATAGGGTCTTGAATTGCCTAACTTTTTCTACTTGAGGCCCTTCTGAGCCATCCATATTATAGGGTAATCCTACGACTATCTCTGTTACACCATGATTCTTGACAATTTCAAGCACCCGG
>DYRE01000289.1 GCA_020718965.1 Desulfomonile tiedjei | reverse complement strand
ATGGATTGGGAAAACTGGTGGACGAACTGACTGGAATAGGCAATGAACAGATCAACAGCCTGAGAGCCGCGCTTAAAGAACGAGTTGATCTCAAAAAAGAGCACGAGCAGAGGGAGAGTGCCCTGTTCGATGAACTGAGTCGACTCAACAATGAACTTGCAAATCTTCAGCGAGAACTTACCAAGAAAAACATGGAACTCGAGAAACTCAATGAAGAAAAGAATCGTTTCCTGGGAATTGCAGCTCACGACCTGAGAAACCCACTGAATGCGATACAAATGTACAGTGAATTCCTTCTGGACGAGGCGGTTGAAGCCCTTGACACAGAGCAGATGGAATTTGTTTCGATAATTCACTCTTCGAGCCAATTCATGCTTCAACTCGTCAATGACTTGCTTGACGTTGCAAAGATCGAATCCGGCAAGTTGCAACTGGAACTCATAGAGACTGATTTGACGGAGTTGATCAAGCGAAATGTGACTGTAAACACTCCGATGGCATCGAGAAAAAAAATCCGCCTCCATTTTGGGCAAGAAGGGGAAATTCCCGATGTCATGATTGATCCCGCAAAAATTAATCAGGTGCTCAACAACCTTATTACCAACGCCATAAAGTTTTCGAGCCCGGAGAGCGCCGTTGAGGTGTCGCTCACCAAATTAGGAGATGACGCCATTATTTCTGTCAAAGACCAGGGACAAGGGATTCCTGCCAAAGAAATTGACAAACTCTTCAACCCCTTCCAGAGAACCAGTGTAAGGACAACCGGTGGCGAGGACAGTACTGGTCTGGGCCTTGCGATAGTTCGCAAAATAGTAGTCGGTCATAAGGGGAAAGTGTGGGTTGAAAGCGAGGTCGGTGTAGGATCCACCTTTTATGTGGCAATACCGACTAAAACAGTTTAAAAGGATCGCCGCATGTCAGTTTCAATGCGGTCTTTGGACGGCAGTTCTGGCTGCTTTAGATTCCTGATTTGTTGGAACGTTCATATTCACTCTCCACAAATTTGGCCTTTGTGGCGCACAGACCCTGTATTGTTTAAAATGAGCTTGACGTTCGATTCGATTCGAGAAATTCCCCTCCACTCAATTGCGGCAATCCCATCTTCCCTTGACAATCCCTCAAGCAGTTGCAACTGATCTGAGTCCCTCTTGAAAATCAACAGGTGATTCAAGGGAATTGGGGCATCAGCTAAACTTCCTCTTGCTATGACTCCTGAGTCCGACACAATGGCTCTCCTGTACTCTCGATCATCTGATGCGACATCCCCTTTGGAATAAAGAAAGTGAGCGTTAACACTTCTCTTTCCATACAACATTCTGATCCATTCGCTCAAACCCTCGACCCCTTGAAAAACCACCGCCCGGTCAACTCCATCCCTGGAGATGTAAGATTGTAAATTCAAGAAAAGAAACGTCGTGCCTGGAGCTACGTCCGGCGCTTGATCAAGAAGGCTGTTACAAAGCAGAGTTCTCTGCCTTCGGGCCTCCTGCCATTCATTCCTTAGATTCGCAAGAAAAACAGCCATAAGGCATATTGAAAGAATTCCAAAACTCCTCAACGCAAAACGAACCTTTGGCTTCGAACCCGCTGAGACCAGAAGACCTAGCAACATGGCCAAACCGTATGAAGCTGATGAATATATCCTGCTCTGACTCGTAAAACCTATACTGGAAGTGTATCCGGCCATCAGGTACGGGACTAGTCCCAAAAGAAGGAATGCCAGGCCGGTGGTCGCAAGGTAAGTGGATGTCTGATTGAAATCCGTATATTCTCCGGAGCAACCGGGTTCGATCTTGGAAATACCAAACAAAGCAAAAGCTGCAACAATAGCAATAGGAACTCCCCATAACCAGGATACCGGGTCAAAAGTCATATCGGTTAGGGGATACGTTGTATACACAGAAAGGTCTACAAAATACGACCATATAAGACCCATCGGAGGTATCAGGGAACTCTGCTTTACAGCTCCACCTCCAAAAACCAGGAAACGGGCGAATACAAATAGCGCAAAGCCCCCCAATACCGCTACAAATAGCCTGAGAATAAACATGGACCTCGACAATGTCCTCAAACCCCTGTCGTAAAGCGGCCATACCAGTAAAGGAACTCCAAAAATCATAAAGGTCGAGTTTTCATACGTAAAGGACGCCAGAAGATAAAAAAATACCGGGACGATCAAGCCCGCCCAGGAACAGGATTTCATCGCCCATCTTTGGAAACCATACACCGAAAACCAGAAAAACAGGTTGGCCAGACGCGAGTTATCAGTATGCCACATGTATATGAGATTCGAAATTGGTGTAAGAAAAAAGGCAAAAAAACCGGAAACGACCGACAGGGAAATCCTTTGCGGAAAAGCATTTTGCAAACATCTGACCAGCAGCGCCGATGAACCGGCCAATAGCAGCAATGACGTCAGTGTGTAGAAAAACCTGTTGAGACCGAATGACTCATATAACAACACGTAATAAAGGCCTTCAACCGGCCTGCTGTATTGCTTGACACATTCCAGTGTGGACTGTGGAAAGCTGAACCAGTAGGGCCAGGAAAACTCCCACCAATCATCTCCCTGAAAACCAATGTCTCCTATTATGAGGGCCAGGCTTACGCTGGAAACGAAAAGGATGGTTAGGACAAGTATTAGGACGTTGGTTTGGTATTTTTCTCTCAAGAAAATGCCCGAACTCTTGGGCACAGATTTCAAAGGATCGTCAACGATACTATTTGAATTCATAACTTCTTCAGGCTTTCTTATTTCGAACAAGATCCAGCAGGGCCGGAAGAGTTACTAAAGTTAGAGGTACAGCAGACATCATGCCAACAATCATAGACCACCCGAGAAATTCCATCGAATAATGACGAGAAGTAATCATGGCAACGAAACCGGCAACTATGGTTAGTGAGGTAAGAACCGCTCTGGGAGTCACTCGTATCATCGTTGTAGCAATGTCACTATCTTTTTCATGCAAACTTCCCATTACAACGTGGATACCATTATGAATGCTGAATCCGAACACCAGGGGCGCCACGCACACCACAGAGAAAGGCAAACCAGCCCCAACCATCCCGAAAACTCCCAATGTGATTGCAAAAGAGCCTATCATGGGGATCAGGCACAAGCCCACACCAAGAGGGTTTGGAAATACAGCCAGAAAAATCAGAACCAGGGACACGAAGGCGTATGTTCCAAGCCTG